>JAITHH010000105.1 GCA_031280065.1 Treponema sp.
CCGCTTTGATCCCTGGTCTGGTGGAGTATGCCCCAGCGCCGTCCGTTGGAGAAGAAGCAGTGGAAATCGTCCTGGCATATCCGGGGGGAGAAACTTTCGGTATCCGAGGCGGCGTCATACTGGGCCCCGGAGAGGGCGGGGATAAGGGCCCAGCTTGCCAGGGAACGGGCGTAGTGGAAACCGCACTCCGCCTCGTCCCAGGGGCTGCGGCGGAAGCCGTCCTGCCGGTCCCGGACCGTTCTCACGATAGTCAGCGCCTCGTCGATGAGCCCCTCGTAGATGAGGCAGGCGGCGGCATGGTACTCGACGCCGGTCCAGACCTCGTCGGCGTAGACAAAGGGGAGTTTCGGTTTCCCGCCACGGGGCCAGGAGGCCAGCAGCAGTCCGGCCTCGTCATCGGCCACGTACAGCCGCTGGAGGCAGGGCCCCCGTTCCGCGCCGGTCTTGTAGTTATGCCGGAAGACGGCGCGGGCGGCGCTTTTCAGGTGTTCCCTGTCCAGGAGCGGCCCGAGGCCCGTAAGATACGCCAAGGTCTGGCCGAATAGCTGGTCTGAAAGGCAGCCTTCCCCGAATTGATAGGGGCGGCTGTCCGGCGCGGGGCGCTCCTGGATGTAGTATTCCCCATTCCAGCAGCGTTCTTCCAAACCCCTGGCCGAACGTTCCCGGCGCTCCCGGTAGGGGGCGGGGTCTTCTCCCATGGCGGGGGCCATCTTTTCCATCGCCGCCAGGGCCGCCAGATAGAGTAGCCCCGTGAGGGGATTCACCCCGTAAAACTCAATGTCATAGGTGTTGTGCTGCCGGGCCTCCAAAAGTTCATCCCCGTCCTTATCCCACTCCAGACGGACATAGTCCAGGGCCAGTTTGACCTTGGGCCAGATTGTTTTGAGGAATTCGCCGTCTCCGGTGAGCGACCATTCCCGGAAGGCCCGGACAATGGTTCCCATCTGGCCGTCAGCGGCGGCGAGCATGTCCCAGTCGGACCTGCCGAAGACCCGGTCGCTGCGGAAATTCATCTTGCCGTCCGCACCGGTTTCCCGGAGGAATTCATTGAGCCGGGCGGTCTTTTCCAGTTCCGGGAAGAGGAAGGCGGCGGTCTGAGCGTAGTTCCACACGTGGGTACAGGTGCCCTTGCAGCTCCCCGTCTGTTCATGGCTGCCCTCCCAGGCTTGAAAGGTCCCGTCCTCGATGCGGAAGCAGGTGGTGGACCGGAGGGCGCTGATGTTGGACATGGCCGCGTCTATCGCCTCTTCGGGCAGGGTGGAACCGTATACCGCGCCGGCAAAGGCCCTGGAATGGCGCTCCAGTTCCCCGATGCTGTTGAGGAGATACCGCCCCGCGTCCCAGGAATCGGCGAATTGTACCGCGTAGTAATTTTTGATGAGCGGTTCTTTTTCATCGTCCGCATAGGGGGGCCAGCCCTTTACCCGGTTGGGGACGTACCAGGCGATGACGAATTCAAAGCGCTCTTCTCTGCCGGGGGCTATGTCCTTGTGTACGGCGAGGCTCCCAACGATAGCTCCCGCTGCCGGGGCGATGGGGTTATCCTGTTGGCCCGCCGCCCCGTCCCTGAGCCGTCCGTTTTTCGTAAAATCATCCCAGAAGTCGTAGAGGCCGTCCCGCCAGCCGGTTTTGCTCCATTCCGCCTTGGCGGAGACATCCGCTTCCCTGGTGAGGATCGCGTTGTTGGCGTAGCGCAGGGCGTTTTGGGGAACCCCCTCGCCGTCCATGAATATCCCTTGCAGGTTCCCCGCTTGGCGGAAGCGGTTGAAGCAGCCCGCCGGGACCAGGTAATTATCGAAGCAGTCAAAGCCCTTAAACCCGTGGATATTCGGCATGGTGGCGGCGACGCTGACCTGCGCGGTCCGGTCTCCGGGGTTCTTCACCCTCCAGCGGAAGAGGATGGCGGGAATGCCTGAATCATCGGCGTTGAGGGGAATAAAGGGGTTGAATGCCGTGAGGGATACTTCCAGGGGGAAAGCGCCGTCCTCCAGCGTCAGTTCCGCGAGGGGATAGCGGACCGCGAGGCGGCTTTTTTTGAAGCGCGGGAGCCCCATCACCCGGTTGGGGTGGTAACCCCTGGCCTGGTGAAAATCGGCATTGCTCCGGGATTCCAGCGCCCGGGTCTCAATCCGGTCTCCCAAACCGGCGCGGATGGCAAAAAAGCTGAAGGGCAGTTTGCAGCCCTTACCGGGATGGTTGAAGAGTTCAAAATCCCGGAGGTCTCCACGGGACCCCAGGCTGATGGTTCCCGTACCGATTCCCCCCAGGGGAAAGGCGGCAAATTGGGCGTCGTTGGGGTAGGAACGGGGTTCTTGCATCGGTTTACCTCTTTTCGGCACAAAGCCGGCGTATCGTTCACGTGAACGCTGTCAGTGTAATACAAACATCAAGGAGCGTCAAGCAAAATCGGGGAATCAGCGTAAAACCCTGCCGGATTAAATCCCGCAAAATCCGCATCCCCTCCCTTCCGCGTGGTTTCCGCATTTTTCCCTGGTTTTTTACACTTTCCCCCGGCAAACCGCTTGACGTTTCTTTCAATCCCTGGTAGTATCCTCAGTAATGATAAATTTGAAGACTACAGCCGTAGATTTCCCAGCAAGACAGCCTAACTTGGCACGGTACGTGCTCTCTCTCTCTCTCTCTCTCTCTCTCTCTCTCTCTCGTATATTCGCAGCCCAAGTCCACCAGCGGCAATTTTAGGGGACAACTCTGCCCAAAGGGGAGTTCAGCCGTGTTTTTAAGGGATAACTCTGCCCAAATCGCCGGACAAGCGGTTCAGGAAGGGACTGCGGACAGCCCGTACGCAAGCGCGGCTGGGGTAAATTCATCTTTATATAGTGCAAAAGTACCGGGATTTGGCTCATTGGTACGTACCGATGGTTCACCGGTACAGACTTTTGACCCGCCGGTACTGGATTCCGGTTCAAAGGCGGCTGCCGCTGACCCGGATATAACCCTGTTTTGCCCGGAATGTAACCCGTTCCGGGCGTATTTCAAGGAGGCTGCTTAATGCCGCATCGAACCGGATGGTTTCCCGCAAAAAGGGATGACATTATTCACATGGCCGACGCCTGGAGCGTCCAGATGGGCCTGCACGGGCCCGCATGGGGGATTCCCCCGGAACGGATTACCGGCTTTCAGGATCGGCTTGCCGGAATCAAGCCGCTGTTCGCGGAGGTGAAGTCCGCCGGACGCAATTCGGTGAACACCGAACAGTGCCGGATCATGTTCAGGGAATTGGAACTGGACATGCAGTTCATCAAGGCGAATTACTTCAACTCGCCGCCCCGGACCCCTGATGAACTGATCGCGCTGCTGCTGTCCGTACACAGCGGAAGCTGGACGCCGATACTGCCCGCTGCGGTGGTGCCCGGCCTTTCCCTGCACAACACCGACGGCCACGGAATGCTGGTTAAGCTGTTCATGGACGCGGTTCCCTCGGACAGGCGGGGCGCGGATCACTTCTTCTGCAAATGGGGCTTAAAACCCGCTGGGCGCTGGGCCACACCGGAGGAAGCCGCCGCGGACCCCCGGCTGCTGACCCGTCCGCCAGCGCAGGCGGCTGATCTGCCGATGCACTTTTCCACGAGCCGGAAATGGCACGAACTGCCCTTCGGCCTGGCGGACCTGCGGCTGGAGTTATTCGTAACGGCCTGCTGGCAGACGCCCCGGAATCAGGACGGGCCGTACTGTCCGATAGTGTCGAGGCTTATCGCGTAGGGAAGAAGGGCCCCCTGGGGGCCCATGACATCAGCGCTGATGTCATGGGCTGTGGAGTATTATGGCTCTGCCGTAACACTCCAGCCGGTGACCAGCGCCTTAATTCCCTGTGGGGATTTTAGAGAAACAGCATACCGTGCGGGCGCGTCCGTGGAAAACTCCTTGACGTTTCTTCCGATCCCCGGTAGAATTATCAGTAATGAACATATACCAGACCGCAGCCATAGATTTCCCCGCAAGACAGCCTAACATGGCACGGCATTTGAACACACACACACACACACACACACACACACACACACGTCACCGCCATTTTAAGGGATAACTCTGCCCGCAGAGCAGCGCAGACCCCTCTTTTTACGCGGATTCATGCTTTTTTTCTCTCTCTATACAACGTACATACAACCGTCCCAACAGGAAACCGTAATGGCAATTCCGCCTTGGCCGTTGGCAAGAATGGCTCGTCCGTTGGCAAAAATGAACCATTAGTTGGCAAGAATGGCTCGTTAATTGGCAAGAATGAACCATTAGTTGGCAAGAATGGCTCGTCCGTTGGCAAGAATGAGCCATTAGTTGGCAAGAATGGGCCGGGCGTTGGCAGGAAGCCGCGCCCGGATGTTTCAAGCGATCCGCGCCGCGCCAGGCGCATGGATATAAGCACGTCATTTGTTCGTAAAAGGAGCGAGGTATAAGATGTCAAAGAGTACAGACTGGCTGCCGGGAACCAGAACCGGGCAGTTGAACATGGCAAAGGACTGGAAAGGGGTGATGGCTGCCAAGCAGAACGAGTGGAACATCCCCGCCGCCGCGGTGAGCGGATTCGATGGTCTGGTTACGGCAGCGGACGGCGCCCTGGACACGGCGCTGAACGAGACCACCAGAACATCCGTGGCAAACGCCCTGTGCAAGGCGGCGTTTGGGGCGCTGGTCGAGGGGATGCGCGACACCAAGCGCCGCTACTTTCTGGAGCCGCCCCTGACGGACGCGGA
>JAITHH010000163.1 GCA_031280065.1 Treponema sp.
GAGAAGGAGCGTTTATGACCAGTTATAAAGAATTGGGCCTGGTGAATACCGTGGAGCTGTTCAAGAAGGCGGTAAGCGGCGGCTATGCCCTGCCGGCCTATAACTTCAACAACATGGAGCAGTTACAGGCTGTCATTCAAGCCTGCGTGGAGACCAAATCTCCGGTAATCCTCCAGGTTTCTTCCGGCGCGCGGAAGTACGCAAACCAGAACCTCTTGAGGAATATGGCCCGGGGCGCGGTGGAATACGCCCATGAACTGGGCTGCGATATTCCCATCGTCCTGCACCTGGACCACGGGGACAGCTTTGAACTCTGCAAAGACTGCATCGAAACCGGTTTCTCGTCGGTCATGATAGACGGCTCCCACCTGCCCTACGAGGAAAACGCCGCCCTCACCAGGAAGGTCTGCGAATTCGCCCACGCCCAAAAGGACTACGTGTCCGTGGAAGGGGAATTAGGGGTGCTTGCCGGGGTAGAGGACGATGTGTCCTCTGAACACAGCCACTATACCCAGCCGGAGGAGGTTGAGGACTTTGTCAAGAAGACCAAGGTTGATTCCCTGGCCATCTCCATCGGAACCAGCCACGGGCGGGCGAAATTCAAGCCCGAACAGTGCACCCGGGGTGCCAACGGCATCCTGATCCCCCCTCCCCTGCGCTTCGACATCCTGGAAGCCATCGAAAAACGGATTCCCGGTTTCCCCATCGTGCTCCACGGCTCCTCATCGGTGCCCATTGAGTACGTCAAAATGATCGAACAATTCGGCGGGAAACTCAGCGATTCGGTAGGAATTCCCGAAGAACAGCTCCGCCGGGCCGCCAAGAGCGCGGTGTGTAAGATCAACATCGATTCCGACGGACGGCTTGCCATGACCGCCCTGATCCGCAAGGTCTTCGCCGAGAAGCCCGACGAGTTCGATCCCCGCAAGTACTTAGGTCCCGCGCGGGATGAACTCAAGAAGATGTACGCCGCCAAAAACCGGAACGTCCTGGGTTCCGCGGGACAGGCATAACCGCGAAAACGCGGGGGCCGGTCCCCCGCGCATCCCTTAAAAATGTTCTTTGCGGCGCTTAAGTATTCTTTTCCGGTCATGCTGGGGTATGCGGCTATCGGTTTCGCCTTCGGGCTGATGATGGCCGGCGCGGGGTATCCCTGGTGGCTTTCCCTGGTGATGAGCGTCCTCATGTACGCCGGGGCTGGTCAGTACATCGGGGTGGGACTCTTTGCCGCGGGCGCGGGAATCTGGGAAGCGGCCCTGGTTCAGTTGGTGGTCAACGCCCGGCATATCGCCTACGGCCTTTCCATGATCAGCCGTTTCCAGGCGGCGGGCCCCTTCAAATACTACCTGATCTTCTCGCTCACCGATGAAACTTTTGCTCTCCTCTCCTCCCTGCCCAAAGACGCGGGAGACGCGCAGCGGGGGCCGGGGCCCTTTATGTTCCTGGTGGCCCTGCTGGATCAGGGGTATTGGGTAGCGGGATCGGTCATCGGCGCGGCCGCCGGGGCCCTGATTCCCTTTAACTTTGAGGGGGTGAGTTTCGCGCTGACCGCTCTCTTTATCGTCCTGCTGATTGAGCAGGTACTCCGGGTCCGCGCCGCCCTTCCCCGGCGGCGTTTGTGGGCCGCGCCCTTCCTGGTTTCCGCTCCGGCGGCGGTTCTCGCCGTCCTCCTCCTGCCGGCCCGGTTCTCCCTCCTCTCCGCGATGGCCGCTGCCATCACCCTGTCCTGGCTCGCGGAACGCGGGGATTAACCGGGGGGCCGCGAACCTCCGGTTCGATGGCCCCCATAGCGGACGGAGCCCTCATGAATTTGAGCCCGCTATGCCGAAAAGGGAGGCCGAATTGTTCAATCGCAGTCGCACGTGCCGCTATTCCAACCCTTTTCGTAAGCTACAGAAACTCCGCAATTACGATCACCGCAGGCGCTTACACCGCGAGAATCTCCGCTGACGGTTATCTTGCATTGCTTGGTAACGAAACAGCTTTCTTCCGTACAACCGGCCAGGTACAACCCAAGTATGAGACTTAACCCAGCCGTTCTTCCCCAAAACCCTCTGCTTTTCTTCATTTAAGAACTCCTTGGAGCCTTGCTTTTCAAAGCCCCGACGCAAAATACCCCGCCTCAAGGCAGGGCGCCCCTTACCGGGAGACAAACCCCTGTCGAGCATGTAATTGGTCTCCGCTCAATTACCGCATCTTCAGGCAATACCAATTCTCAACGGATTGGTACAATACCATTCTTTACGATGTTTGTTATTTTGTCAAGCGTAAAGGATGGTGTTTTTATCATGCGATAAGGATAGGTTATGGAGGGAAAAGCGGTTAGGATCATTCTTGCGGGGAATATCAAGCTGTACCGGAAGCGCAGGAATTGGTCCCAGGCTGATTTAGCGGAAAAATCGGGGCTTTCTATTGTATACTTGAGCGACATCGAGCGGGGCAACAAGTGGCCCTATCTTGATACGCTGGTTAAGCTGGCGGAGGCGCTTGAAATCGAGGTTTTTGAGCTTATCAAGCCTCAAGACGCTCTCTCCACCGATACCGCCTCAATCCTTGGGCAATTCAGCGATGAAACGGCCGCGATTGTTGAAAAATCGCTGGAAACCATGAGAAAAAGCATCCTTCAGTCTCTGGTGAATCTTCGGGCTCACTATACCCTATGACACGGACGAGGCGCGGAGGGCATGGGTACGCCCCCATGAAGCCCTGAACTTCTTGACCCCGGCGGAGTTTTCCGCCACTCTGGGGCTATCCATTCCCAGAGCCGGTGTGCCCTAGAGGTACTGAGTACGGACACCCCCTTTGCCGATCTTGTATCGGATTGATATAATCGAAGACAGAGGTAAATCATGGTTATTCACCGGAACGAAATGAAGACCGAGCGGAAAGAGAACATGCGGGGCGGGGAAGGCGCGGCAAGTTTGACCCACTTTACCGGCGGCCCGGAGCGGCATACCCGGCTGGCGGCGGAATTGAGCCTGCCTCCGGGGGCATCCATCGGCTATCACCAGCATACGGACGAGACGGAGTATTTTGTGTTCCTGGAGGGAAGCGGCGTGGTGAACGACAACGGCGCGGACATCCCGGTCCAAAAGGGCGATGTGATGATCACCGGCGGCGGCGCTTCCCATGGGGTGAAAAACACGGGCGCCGTTCCGCTGGTGTTCAACGCCTTCATCATCACCTATTGAGCCCGCTTGAAAAATTTTCGCGCTTCCCCCTTGACATTTTTTTAAAGACGGTTATACTAAGAAAACAAGGGGGCGTAGTGAAGCTGGTTTATCACGCTGGCCTGTCAAGCCGGAGATCGCGGGTTCAAGCCCCGTCGCTCCCGTCCAACGCCAAAGTCTTTTCGCTGAAAGGACTTTGGCGTTGTTTTTTTGGGGAGGGGGGACGTGAAGGGTCATGCTGTGTGAAGGGGTATCGGGCGGGGGGGATTTGAACCCCCGATCTCGTGGTCCCGAACCACGCGGAATAGCCTCTATCCTACCGCCCGGAAGGAAAGACACGGTAACTATAGCAGACCAGCCCCGGTGAGTCAATGCCTCTTCACGTGTGTCCATAAACGCGGTATAGTAAACAAGACACCCTATGAACGAGGAGCGGCACATGGCAGCGCGTATTCCAATGAAGAACCCAATAGTTGAGCTGGACGGGGACGAGATGACCCGGGTCCTCTGGGCGCTCGTGAAGGAAAAACTCATCCTTCCATACGTGGAACTCAAGACCGAGTACTACGATCTGGGACTCCCCAACCGGGACGCGACAGACGACCGGGTTACCGTCGAGGCGGCCCAGGCGATCCTCCGTGCGGGCGTGGGGGTCAAATGCGCCACCATCACCAGCAATGCGGCCCGCAAAGCCGAGTATAACCTCAAACGTCTGCACCCCAGCCCCAACGCCACCATCCGGGCCATGCTGGACGGTACCGTGTTCCGCAAACCCATCAGCGTACCGGCGATCAAGCCCACGGTGTCCACCTGGAAAAAGCCCATCGTCATCGGACGCCACGCCTACGGGGACGTGTACAAGAGCGCCGAACTGGCCGTTCCAGGCCCGGGCCGGGCGGAACTGGTATTCACCGGCGCGGACGGCCAGGAGCGGCGAACCCTCGTGGCGGAATTTACCGGACCCGGTATCGTGCAGGGAATTCACAACCTCGACGAATCGATCATGAACTTCGCCCGCTCGTGCTTCCGCTACGCCCTAGACGAAAAGCTGCCCGTGTGGTTCGCCGCCAAGGACACCATCTCAAAAACTTATGACGGCCGCTTCAAGGAACTGTTCAGCCGTGTGTATGAAACCGAGTTCAAAACCCCCTGCGAGGCGGCGGGAATCTCCTACTTCTACACCCTCATCGACGACGCGGTAGCGCGGGCAGTCAAGGGCGAGGGGGGCTTCCTTTGGGCCTGCAAGAACTACGACGGCGATGTGATGAGCGACATGATCGCCAGCGCCGCCGGAAGCCTGGCCATGATGACCAGCGTCCTCGTGTCCCCCGCCGGGGTAACCGAGTACGAAGCGGCGCACGGCACGGTACAGCAGCATTATTACCGCTGGCGGAAGGGCGAAAAGACCAGCACGAATCCCGCTGCCCTGATCTTCGCCTGGAGCGGCGCCTTGGCAAAACGGGCGGAACTAGACGGCGCGAAAGACCTGGGGGATTTTGCCACGCGCCTTGAACAGGCTTCCATTGCCGCGATAGCGGCGGGAGAAATGACCGGCGATCTGGCCCGGCTGGCGGACCCTGCCCCGGCGCGGACCTTGGACTCCTGGGAATTTACCGAAGCTATTGCCCGGAGGCTTTGAGCAGCGCGTCTAATTCATTTTCCAGCCGCGCCAGGCTCGTTTCCAGCTCGTCAATCCGTTTCAAGGAATGGCGCACCTTGGTATCCCAGAGCCGCCCGCAGGTTTCATCAAGAACATCCTCAAACGAAGGATCGCGGGCGGCGGACTGAGCGGGCCGCTCATCACTCATTGTGCGTCGGCGCTTCCGTGGCCGCCTGGGAAAGCTCCTCCGCGGCGGGCTTATCAAAGGCCCGGATAAACGTCGCGGCGGCGATAAACGCAATCAGAATCAAAACCAGTTTACGCATGAATCCTCCCAGGTATTCAAGTCCGTATTTTCTCTATAGAAATACAATTCTAAAATTACGGCGTCAGAAGTTCAAGGGGATTAACCGCCCTGCCGTTTTTGAACACCGCGAAATGCAGATGAGGCCCGGTACTGTAGCCCGTACTGCCCACCTCGCCTATCTTATTCCCCTGACCCGTGAACGCGCCTTCCTTCACCGAAATGGTGTTCAAATGGGCGTACATGGTTTGGAAACCCTGCCCGTGAGTCAGAATGATGAATTTTCCGTACACCGGATTCACCCCCGCTTTGGCGACCCGCCCGTCCATGGCGGCCTTAACCGGCGTACCGGCGGCGGCGGCCAGGTCCAGCGCCCCGTGGTGCTTCCACACCCCGCTGATAGGATCGTTCCGCCAGCCGAAGGTGGAAGTCAGCCTGCCCCGCACCGGGTAGATGAACATCTCCCCCAGGGCCATCTTGAGGTCTTCCTGGCGCATCCTCGCGCCGGGGATAAAGAGCGCGGTTCCCGCCGTGATGGTCTCGCTTTCGATGTCGTTGGCGTCGAGAATCGCCTCCAGGGGAACCCCCATGCGGCTGGAAATCCGCGACAGACTGTCTCCCCGCTCCACGGTATAGGAAATCCCGTCCATGTTTGGAAGCCGCAGCGTCTCTCCTTCCGCAAGCCGCCGGGCGTTGGTGATCCCGTTGAACGAGATGATCGAATCCATGGACAGGGCGTGGGCGGCGGCGATCTTGGAGACCGAATCCCCCTTCTTGACCGTATAGGGCTCCCAGGCAAAGCGCTCGATCAGGTTCAGGGGGATGGTCTCGCCGGTCCGCAGCACCGGCGCGCCCGGATTGAGCCCCGCATAGGCGGCGAGGTTGCTCCGTACATGGGTATCTTCCGGCGGTTCAATCTCCAAGGCCGGCAGGCCAGACGATAGGCCAGACGAATATCTCCCGGCAGCCAGCCCGCTGAACAGCGCGATACGCGGCATGGAAAAGCCGGTTTCTTGGACGGTCCGCCGGAAAGCCGGAAAGGAAGCCAGACTGAGCCCCGCCAGGATCAGCGGCGGCGCGATGTAATACCAAGACCACTTGAGGCCGCGCCCCGCATGGTGAAAGGAAAAGACCGCCGGCCTGACCCGCCCCTCCATGGGGAAGCGTCCGAAGAAGTAGCCGCCCAGCCAGGCGAACGCCCGTTTGAAGTACTTTCCTAGGCGGATATTCGGCAGGGTGAAGCGGGGGAGCGTGATATGCGGCGGCTTGAAATTCAGGATGAACGTAAACCAGCGGAACCGCTGCCGGGGCTTTTCATCCGGGCGGAATTCAGCGCCAATGAACTCCGCCTCTCCCGGAGCGGCAGCCTCCTCATCAGGCTCTATAATAGGAAGAAAATCAGCTTCACGCTCGATCCAGGGGGCAGCCGCCGCCTTCTGGACAAGCTCCGTCCCTTCCAGGGGAAGCGCGGACTTACGCTCCGCCGCCGGAACGAAGTCCGGCCAGGGGGCAAATTCCTCCTGCGGCATCCGCGCTGCGGGGGCTTCCCGGTGCGGAGGCGTTTCTTGGGGCCGCGTCTCCGCCTTGGAAGCGGGCCGTACGCGGGGCTTTTTGCTTTTTACGCGGCGCCGTTTATGGGCCGGGTTCTGCGGTATCTGATCGATGAGATTCGGGCTGGCTTTCCAATGGAACTTCGTCTTGGAACCGGAAAAACCCAGGGTATCGCCGAACAATCCGGCGCCGCCGGTTTTCCCGGCAAAGCCTCCCCCCGTTACGCGGGGTGAGGAAGAAGGGGGCCTGCGCCGCCTGACATGTTGTACCGTGAGCGCGTCAATCATACTGGTTTATCGACATAAATAAAGGGAATCATTATACTAAGCAAAATATGGAACCATGGGGCGCGGCGGAGGCCGCACACACGGGCGCGGGGAGAGCGGCGATCCTGGCTTTCCTTGCCGCCTGCGGAATCAAGGCGTTTTTTTTTGATGTTATGATCGCCGAGGGGCGTTCTATGCTGCCGGTCATCAAGCCGGGGGCCGTACTCCTGGTAAACCGGGCCGCCTACGGGCTGCGCCTGCCGGGGATCGGCGTCTACCTGCTCCGCTGGAACGCGCCCCAAGCCGGAGACGTGGTGGTTTTTTATACGCCTGAAGGAACGGCGGCGGTGAAGCGCTGCGTCCAGGCCTCCGGGCCGGGGGCCTTTATCGCCCTGGGGGACAACCGCTTGGAATCCTACGATTCCCGCGTCTACGGCCCCATACCGGCGGGGCAGGTCATCGGTAAAGTATTGGGAATTAAATGAGAGATACCGACCGGCTGGAGCGGCCAGCCTTCCTTTCCCGGAAGGTCCGCTTTCTCATCCTTTCCGCGATTCTGGCGGTCTTTGGGCTCGTGATTCTGGTACGCTACGGGTACTTTGCCGTGAGGCCGCCGGAGACAGAGCGCTTGCGGCCTCCCCAGGTATTTGCCGAGCGGGGCCCGATTTTGGACCGGAACGGCAGAACGCTGGCGCTCCAGATCCGGCTGGGGAACGTCAACGCCTGGAGGCCGGAGCTGGGCAGCCTGGATGAGATTGCCGCGGATCTGTCGGGGATTCTGGACATCCCCGCCCAGGAACTCCGGGACCGGATACTCCTGTCCGCCACGGACTTTGTGTACCTCAAGAAGCGGGTGGATCACTCGATCATCGAACAGATCGAGTCCGCCCGGTCTGAGGGCCGTCTGCGGGGCATCGGAATTGAGCCGGTGGTGGGGAGAATCTACCCGGAGCAGCACCTTGGGGGGCCCATTATCGGTTTTGTGGGGAACGAGAATAACGGACTTGCCGGCATCGAGTACGCTTTTGACGGGGACCTGGCCCCCAAGGATCAGGCCGGGGCGCTGGAAGAAAGCCGGAACGGACGCCAGGTGATCCTGACCATCGACGCCAATGTGCAGTATATTCTGGAAGATATTGCCTGGCGGACCCGCCGCGAAACTCAGGCCGAAGCGGTGATGCTGCTGGCGATGGATCCCCGGACCGGAGATGTTCTGGGTTCCGCTTCCATACCGGACTTTGACCCCAACGATTTTAGAAACTCCACCGAAGCGTCCCGGATGGACCGGCCCGCCATCTGGTCCTACGAGCCCGGCTCGGTGTTCAAGGTCTTTTCCATGGCGGCCCTGCTGGACGCGGGGGCGGTCGGGCGGAATTCGGTGTTTACCTGCAACGGCCAGTATGTGCGGACCGCCCGGAACGGGGAGCGGATCGTGATCAACTGCCTGGGCGCCCACGGCCCGGTAACGATCCGGGACATCATCATTAAATCCTGCAACGCCGGGGCCGCGTACGCGGCGGACCGCCTGGGCTCGGACGCCTTCTATTCGCTGCTCAAAGACGCGGGGTTCGGTATCCGGACCGGCGCGGGAAATCCGGGAGAGACCGCGGGCTTCCTGCGGTCCGCGGATCGCTGGTCAACCCGCTCCAAGCCCACCATCGCCATGGGGCAGGAGATCGCGGTTTCGGCCCTCCAGATGCTCCAGGCGGCCACAGCCATAGCCAATGACGGCATCCTGGTTCCGCCCCGGATCGTGTCCCGGATCGCCGCACCTGACGGGAAGACCGTCAGAACCTTCGAGCCGGGTCCGCCCCGGCGCATCCTCAAACCGGAAACCGCCAGGGCCATACGCGCTTACATGGTGGACGTAACCTCAAGCATCGGCACGGGCTGGCGGGCCAGCGTGGAGGATATGTCCCTGGCGGTCAAAACCGGTACGGCGCAGATCATCAACCCCCGGACCGGGGCGTATTCGGACACGGACTTTATCGCCAGTTGTATCGCCCTGCTCCCCTCGGATTCCCCCGCGCTGGTGCTGTACCTGGCCATCGTGCGGCCCAAGGGTGAAATCCTGGGGGGGAGGATCGCCGCGCCGGTGATTGCCGATGCCGCCGAAGCCCTGGCCGACTACCTGGGGATTCCCCGCGGACGGAATCCCCAGGTGGTTCACTCAGGCACGGTGAATCTTCCGCCGGAGGAAATCCCGGTGATCGCCGGCAGGATGCCGGACTTTACGGGGCTTTCCAAGCGGCAGCTTCTTCCGCTCCTGGTGCGGGATGATCTGCGGGTGGTGATTTCCGGGGAGGGCTGGGTCCGGCGGCAGGACCCGTCTCCGGGGACGCCGCTGACTGAGGAAACGGTGATTTTTCTGGAGTTGGAATAAAAAGAATGAGCGCATGGCCAAGCCCTCCGGGGGGCGCGGGGGGCCCCCGGTCCCCCGCATTCTTCGGGAGGTATTTAATTTGAGCCAATTTTGGGAAACGAACCTTCGTGCGCTGGCGGCACAGTATCCCGGCCTGGCCAAGGAATTGGCCTCCCGGCTGGAGGCTGCCGGTGAAGACCCCTCAATCCGGCTGGAAAACGCCGCTTCAGGGCTTCCCGCCCTGATCGCCGGAGGGCTGTACATCCATTCCCCCCGCGACCCCCTGCGGGAAGCCCGGCGGGCCGTGGAAGCCGCCGCGGCTGAAGCCGGATGCTCCTCGCCAGGGGCGGTGATCCTCCTGGGTTTCGGACTGGGCTACGCGGCGGAAGCGGCAATGGAACGGTGGCCCCGCCAGCCCCTGCTCATCCTGGAACGCCGCCCGGCGGTACTGCGGGCGGCCCTGCAAAGCCGGGATTTGACCGGGGTCTTTCAGGCTGAACCCCTGATGGCACTCCTGGGGGAAGACGCCCAAGGCCGGCCCCTGCGGGCCAGCGCGGTCATAGCCGCTCTGGGCATCGTGGAAAAACGCGCCGGAGCATCCGGCGGCCCGCTGATAGTGGTCCGCAACCGGGGCCTGATGACCCTCGACAAGGACTGGTATGACGAGGCGGAACGTCATATCAGAACCTGGGTCTCCAAAGACGAGGTGAATCAGGCCACCCTGCGCCGTTTTGGGAAACGCTGGGTCAGCAATCTGGCCAAAAACCGGGAAGCCGTCAAGAATTTTCCGGGGATCAGCTCCCTGGAGGGCCTTTTGAAGGGGCGCGGCCAAGGCTGCGGAGCCCCAGATGGGGATATTCCCGCCTTCCTCGCCGCGGCGGGCCCCTCTCTCGATGAAACAGGCCCCCTGCTCCGCGAGATTTCCCGGCGCTGCCTGGTGATCGCGGTAGATACCTCCCTCCGCTTCCTCCTCCAATGGGGCGCTGATCCGGACTTCGCGGTGGTGGTGGACCCCCAATTCTGGAACGCCCGGCACCTGGATCGCGCTCCGGCTCCCAAAACCTGCCTGATCGCCGAATCGGCGGTATACCCGCCGGTGCTGCGCCACCCCTTTGCGCGGGTACTCCTCCGAGGCTCCCTGTTTCCCCTGGGCAGGTTTATCGAAGACCGGGTGGATCCCAAGGGGGCGCTGGGGGCCGGGGGGTCGGTTGCCACCACCGCCTGGGACTTTGCCCGTCATTTGGGGGCGTCCTCCCTGTGGATCGCCGGCCTTGACCTGTCCTTTCCAGGGCTCAAGACCCATTTCAAAGGGGCGCGTTTTGAGGAACGGGCCCTGGCCGAGTCCAACCGCTTCGTTCCGGCGGAAACCCGCTCTGTCCGGGCTCTGCGGGACGGGCGGCCTTTCAAGGCTCCTTCCGCAGGGGGCGGGGAGGTGCTCACCGACCGGCGGCTCTCCCTATACGCCGCGTGGTTTGAAAACCGCTTCCGTCTGAGCCCGTATCTCCAGAACCGGAGTCTCTCCCCGTCGGGGCTGGCCATCGAGGGCCTTGTACCCGCTTCAATGGAAGAATTGCTGGCCCTGCCCATCCGCCGGGAGGAGATCAGCGCCCGCCTTGAGGCGGCATTTGCCCAGTTGGACGGCAAATTCACGGCCCCCCAGGAGCGGCAGGAACGGGCCGTCCGTTACCAGCGAGCCTTCTCCTCCCTGCTGTCGGGCCTGGAGCGGATCCGTGCGCTGGCTGAAGAAGCGGCTGCCGCATCTGAATCTGCGCCTTCCGCCGGAACGCGGGAGCGGGTTCTCGCGGCGCTGGACCGGACGAACCGGCTCATCATGGACAGCGAGGTCAAGGACGTGGCGGGTTTTCTCTTCCCTCCGGTTGGCGAACTGGAGCAGGACCTCAAAACCGCTGAATCGGACCCCTATGGCCGCCATCTGGAACTGTCGGCCCGCCTCTACCGGGCCCTCGCCCAGGCGGCGGACTGCCATCTTACCGCGCTTTCCCGCGATTTCTCAAAAAAGCAGTAAAGTCCGCTCCCCCCTCGCCGATATTGTAACTACGGGGAGGCTATCAAGACTCTCAATTGACGGTGCGCAGTCCGGTCTTTCGAGACCGCCGACGTCCAGGCGCATCGTCTTTTTTTTGGAAGGAGAGCGGGAGCAGGGGCATGGAACACCAGTTTTGGGGGAATACGCCCGGACAATGGCTCACGGCGGCGGCGTTTGTCGCGGGCGGCTTTATCGCGGGGAAAATCTGTTCAATCCTCTGCTTCGGCATCCTGCGGCGGCTGAGTCAAAAATCGAAGAATAAAATCGATGATGTCCTGGTGGAGGCTGCGGGACGGCCCCTGACGATCCTCGTCTTTGCCGCCGGAATCGCCCTGGGATGCAGGGCCCTCTCCCTCAGCGAACCTGTCCAGCTCTGGGCAGACCGGCTTCTGCCCGCCCTCTTCATCGCGGTGATCGCCTGGGGGATAGGCAGGATAATCAAACGGGTCATGTCGGAATACATCGCGGCGGGCAATTTCGGGGGGAACAAAGAAACCGAAGCTCTGGCCGTGCTCCGTAAACTCGCCGGCGCACTCGTGTGGATCATCGCCGGGGTATTCATCCTGCGCACCCTTGGCTACGACATCGGCGCGCTCCTGGCCGGCCTGGGACTCGGCGGGGCGGCGCTGGCCCTGGCGTCCAGAGATACCCTGGCGAATTTCTTCGGGGCCATCACCGTATTCGTGGACCGGCCCTTCCGCCTCAACGAGCGGATCAAGATCGCCGGGTATGACGGGCATATCATCGAGATGGGCCTGCGGACCTCCCGGCTGCGGACCCTGGAAAACCGCGCGGTGATCATCCCCAACAGCATGTTCACCGCGGCCCCCATCGAGAACGTCAGCCTGGAGCCCCATACCAGAGTAAGCCAGACCATTGCCCTGCGGCGGGATAACGGACTGGAGAAACTCGCCTTGGGGGTTTCCCTCCTGCGGGATATAAGTTCCGGCGTAACCGGGACTGACGGGCCCGCGCAGGCGGGCCTGGTCTCCATTGGCGGCGCGTCCTGCCAGATCACGTTTGTCTACTATATATCGAAGGACGCCGATTATCTGAGTACGGCGAACCAGGTCAACCTTGAAGCGCTGCGGCGCTTTGAGGAGGCCGGAATCGTGATGGGGTAAGGCTATGGTGAAATCATCCGCGGTCCCCCGGCGGGGGCTGGCGCTTTACCGTGTTTTATGGGCGGTGGTCATTGCGCTGGCCCTGACCCTTGCGGGCGGGACGCTGTATACGTATTTTCGCGGTTCAGCCGCCGCAGACGGGCGGGGAACCGGTACGCCGCCGGGGAGCGGGCGCGGCGCTCCGGCGGCGGCGTCCAGAGCCGAAGGGGATGAGAGCGTCTTTGCCGGAATCGGCAGGATCCGCGTGTCCACCGCAGGTCCTGAACCCGCTGCGGTGATCGTCTCGATCGCGTTCCCCTATATTGCCGGGGACCGGGTCTTTTCTGAGGAGCTGGCATCCCGGCTGCCCGATCTGCGGCGGGCCACCGAGGACTATTTCGCGTCCCATTCTTCGGAAGAACTCCGCCGCCAGAGTGAAGCGGACATCAAGGACGAGCTGCTGCAGCGCTATAACAGCATCCTCCGGCTGGGCCGCATTGAGCGGCTCTTTTTCAGCGATTACCTGGTGATCGATTAGACGCGGGCGTTATTCCAGGCAAACCGCAGGTACTCTTCGATAAACAAATCTATCTCGCCGTCCATCACCGCCTGGATGTTGCCGATCTCCGCCTTGGTCCGGTAGTCCTTGACCAGAGTGTAGGGCTGGAACACATAAGAACGAATCTGGTTGCCCCAGGAAATGTCCTTCTTCTCCTGGGCGAACTTTTCGTTCTCCTTTTCCTTCTCCTGCCGGTAGTATTCGTAGAGCCGGGCCTTGAGCATACTCATGGCAATGGAGCGGTTCTTGATCTGGCTCCGCTCGTTCTGGCAGGCCACGACAATTCCCGTGGGCAGATGGGTAAAGCGCACCGCGCTGTCGGTCTTGTTTACGTGCTGGCCTCCCGCGCCGCCTGAGCGGTAGGTGTCCACCCGCAGGTCTTCGGGCCGAATATCCACCTCGATGGAGTCGTCGATCACGGGGAACACGTAGGCTGACGCGAAGGAGGTATGCCGCCGGGCGTTGGCGTCGAAGGGGGAGATTCGCACCAGGCGGTGTACGCCGCTTTCACCCTTAAGATAGCCGTAAGCGTAGTCCCCGTCGATTCTACAGGTGGCGGACTTAACGCCCCCTTCGGCCTCCAGACGATCCACTTCTTCTATGGTGAATCCCCGCCGCTCCGCCCAGCGGAGGTACATCCGGTAGAGCATCCCCGACCAGTCGCAGGCTTCGGTGCCCCCGGCGCCCGCATGAACGGTGAGGAAGCAGGCGTTTTTGTCTACCTCGCCGCCCATCAATTCCAGCACATTCTGCTTTTCGTAGCGGGTAGCCAAATCCTTGAAACCCGCTTCTATACCGGGGCTTTCTGACTCATCTTGAGCTTCAACGGCCAGTTCATAGAGGGTTCTGAGGTCTTCAAAATCCGAGCGCAGGCTTTTCCAGGGTTCATACCGGCCCTTGAGGGTTTTCAGCTCCCCCATGGTCTTTTCGGCGGCTTGGGGATCGTTCCAGAAATTGTCTTCCCCGGCTTTCCGTTCCAGGTCCGCTATGCGTTCTCCAAAAGAGGCGCGCCCCGTGCCGGGGCAGTCAAAGACGCCTCCAGGTTTCTTCGATGCGGGCGCCTAACTCATTAATGGGCGTCCCAAGTTCTGATAATAGCATGGGCATGAGCATACCGCGAAACGGGGCCTGTGTAAAGCCTATCCTCCGCTCACGGGCAAGGGAAACGCTGATTAAATCAGGGGTTTTAACACAGTCCACGGATTGCGAACCTTCGGTTCGGTACGGATTTAAACCGCAGATGACACAGATTAACACTGATATTGTTTCTACTCATCTGTGCCATCCTTTTTATCCGCGTAATCTGCGGTTCACCTGGCAACGGTTTTTTTTACCGCGGAAAACGCCTGCCTGCGGCAGGCAGCAGCCTTGATTGAAAGATAATCGGCGGTAAAACGGTCAATCGTTATCGTATAGGCAATACCGTGATCAGCGGCTGCTTTGGTACACCGCGTAAAATACCCTGTTCCATTCGGGCCGGGGCGGGGAGGATTTTTTGTCCATTTCTCGTCCAGCCTGGCCGCGTCTTCATCGGTCATTTTTGTCATTACTGCTCCTCTGGTTTTAACAAGTGGTGATAGATACTACTGCATGGCATTGCATGGTATACATTTATATGATATTCGCCCATAACATTGTATAATATTTCAATAGGATTGGCTCTGCGGTTAAAGCCGACGAGCAAATATTTATCCCGTGCATCGTCATCTTCGGGTTCATACAGCAGACCGTCGTAAACAGCTGTGTCAAAAGCCTTCCGAATATCCACTTCGTCCACACCGTGTTTGAAAGCTTCGGGATTGAACTCAATAATGATGTCCATAATTCCAGTATACGACCTATCGCTTTTCTCGTCCAGCTTGGCTGCTGCTTCATCGGTCATTTTTTGAGTATAGCTCATTTCCGGCAAAAGGTTAGCCCAGGCAGGCATCAATACAGCACGGTTTTTTCTTTGCCGGGAACACGGCATCGAGCGCCAGGCGGCTGTGCGTTGCCGCTATGTTTCGGCGGCGGCGGCAATTTTTTCCCGCGCCCAATCGCCAATGATTTCCGCCGGGGTTTTGCGGCTGGCTATCGCTTTAGCAGCCAGATACTCATAGGATAAGTTGTCAATGGCTATTATGTGGGCGGCATTTTGGGCCGCTTTACGTTTTGCGATAAAGCCTGACCCGTTAGGGCCAATTTTAGGGGTAGTTTCCGTCCATTTTTTATCAAGCGCAAACGCTTCTGCTTCGGTCATTCTAGCCATTGTTTTCTCCTCTTGTTGCGATAAGCGATACATTAAAATAGTGGTAAAGCCCAAAACCAGTGCCTGACACCGTTCCGCGTTAGCCTACAGCGTAACCGCGATTTTTTCGCGTACCATTTTACCGATAACTTCCGCCGGAGTTTGGTTCGTTGCCTCGGCGCGGGAGAGAATATAATTTGCCGCAACGTTATCAAGGGAATCCAATAGGGCGCGCTGGCGGGCAAAAACACCGGGCCGGGAAAAATTGACCTGCGGGGTTGTGTTTGTCCAGCGCTCATCCAGCGCATCGTATTCTTCATCGGTCATATCAGCCATAGTCTCCTCCTATATGCCTACCATAGCGCAAAACTGCTTCCTGCACTTCATCGCGTGAAACACCTTGACTGTCTGATAGTCAATATGGTTATACATTATCTCAAGCAAGTTACCGGATTTATCAAAGCCGATAGAAATATACTTGGTTTCATCGGCTTCTTCAATAATACCGTCAGCAATATGGTTTAGCAGTACCCATCGAATGTTTTCTTCAGTTACACCATGTTTAAACACCGATGGTATAAAAACGATCTCCGGATCCATAGCTATAGTATAATGAAAAAGAGCGGGAAATAAAAGAGACTATATCCTGCCCCAGGCAGGCTTCCATACAGCGCGGTTTTTTCTTTGCCGGGAACACGGCATCGGGCGCAAAACCAGTGCCTGACACCGTTCCGCGTTAGCCTTACCGGTAATGGAAGCCCGCGAGGAGTGGAAAACCGGAACCGCCGCCCTGTTTGGGGAAAGCGCCTTACGCTGATACGTTGACAACTTTATTTTTATACATTATTTTTGAGGTAAACGAGCCTGTTCTAAAACTTCAGTTTTGGAACAGGCTCAAACCATCGTGTGGAGAAAAAATGAGTTTTAGAGGTACGATAATAATAAAACGTGAGGAAGAATGGTTTGTCGCAACCTGTCTTGAAAATAATATCGCTTCACAGGGAAAAACAATTG
>JAITHH010000236.1 GCA_031280065.1 Treponema sp.
TCCATGAATACCGAAACCATCACCTCCCGCGCCAAAGCGTATACCGCCAAAGAAAAAAACCCCCACTTCCGCGCCGAAGTCGAACAACTGCTCGCCGCCAAAGACTGGAAAGAACTCGAAGACCGGTTCTACCGGAACCTGGAGTTCGGCACCGGCGGCCTGCGGGGAGTCATCGGCGGCGGCGATAACCGGATGAATACCCTCGTGGTAAAAAGCGCCACCCAGGGCCTGGCCTCCTACATGATCAAGACCTTCCCCGGCAAAACCCTATCCGCGGCAATCGCCTTTGACAGCCGCCGCTATTCAGCGGAATTCGCCGAAGCCGCCGCCCTGATCTTCGCCGCCAACGGCATCACAACCTACCTCTTCTCCGCGCTCCGCCCCACCCCGGAACTCTCCTTCGCCATCCGTACCCTGGGCTGCGACACGGGAATCGTCGTTACCGCCAGCCATAACCCCCCCCAGTACAACGGCTACAAAGCCTACTGGAATGACGGAGCCCAGGTCATCGCTCCCCACGACAAGGGGATCATCAGCGAAGTCGGCCAGGTTACGGAGATTAAAGAAATCTCCCGTGACGAGGCCCTGGCCAAAGGACTCCTGCGGATAATCGACCGGGAAGTGGACGAACCCTATCAAGCCATGGTGCGGAGCCGCCTGTTCAGACCGGACCTGATCCGGGCCAAAGGCGGGGACGTGAAGATCGTCTACAGCCCCCTCCACGGCACCGGAGCCCTCCATGTCGAGGCCGTGCTGGGCGGCCTGGGCCTGCGGGTCATCACCGTGCCGGAACAGCGCGAAGGCAACGGTGAATTCCCCACCGTGTCCTACCCAAACCCCGAAGAAGCCGCGGCCCTGGACCTGGCCCTCAAGCTGGGTAAACGGGAGCGGGCCGACGTGGTCATGGCCACCGACCCCGATGCGGACCGCCTGGGTATCGCCGTTCCCTCGAAAACCGCCGCGTCTGATAGCTCTCGAACCGAAGGTTCGGCGGAATTCACCCTGCTGTCGGGAAACCAGTTGGGAACCCTCCTGGCGGACTACATCTTCCTCTCCCTCAAAGAGACCGGCAAACTCCCCGCCAAGCCCGCAATGGTCAACTCCGTGGTAACCACGGGGATGCAGAAGCGCGTGGCCGAGTCCTATGGCGGCGCTTGTTTTGAATGTCTTACCGGCTTTAAGTGGATCGCGGACGTGATGCGGAAATGGGAAAACGGGGAAGCCGGGGCCCGGAACTTCGTCTTCGGCACCGAGGAGAGTTACGGCTACCTGGTGGAGACGGAAGTCCGGGACAAGGACGGTGTGTCCGCCGCAGCCCTCACCGCGGAGATGACCCTCTACTGGCGGAGCCAGGGCAAGAGCCTCTTGGACCGCCTGGATGAACTCTACGCCGCCCACGGCTACTGGCAGGAGCTTGGAATTTCCAAATACTTCCAGGGCCCGGAAGGCCCCGGGGTGATGAAAAATATAATGGAAGAATACCGCAAGAATCCGCCGAAAACCCTGGGGGGCCTTGTTGTGGAAAAGGTGCGGGACATCCTAGAATCAGTATGGAAGTTCCCCGCTGAACCTGGCCGCCGGGAGCCGGTGGACCTTCCCAAGAGCGATGTGCTCCAGTTCTACCTGGCTGACGGCACGGTGGTCAGCGCCCGGCCCAGCGGCACGGAGCCGAAGATCAAGTTCTACGCCTCCTGCCGGGCCGATGCCGCAGGCGGCCTGGAAGCGGCAAAGGCCGAGGCTGCGCGGAAACTGGCGGCTATCCAGCGGGATATCCGGGCGGTTATCGGCGATTAGGAGAATGACATGAAACGGCTGTCCATACTGCTTCCGGCGGCGGGCTTGCTCCTCGTCTGCGGCTGTTCGATCAACAAGATGGCGATACAGGCGGTGTCCAACGCCCTGACCGGTCCGGGGGGGAGCGATGTCTTTACCGCTGATACGGACCCGGAGCTGGTGGGGGACGCGCTTCCCTTTGCCATCAAAATGTATGAAACCCTTTTAGCGGCCAACCCGGATCACCAGGGGCTGCTCTTCACCACCGGTTCCCTGTTCGTCATGTACGCCAACGCCTTTGTCCAGGGGCCCGCGGATATGCTGCCCGTGGAGGACTACGAGGAGCGGGAAGCGGGCAGGAACCGGGCGAAGAAGCTGTATTTGCGGGGTGCGGCGCTGCTCTACGAGGCGCTGGACAAGAAGCATCCCGGTTTCAGCGCGGCCGCGGTGCAGGATGGGACGCTTCCGCCCCTGCTGGCCAAGTGCAAGAAAGCGGACGCGGGCCTCTTGTACTGGACGGCCGCCGGGTGGATGGCCGCGTATTCCATTGATGTCTTTGACTTTGAGCTGGGGGCCCGCATCCCCGAATTGAGCGCGATGCTGGAGCGGGCCTATGAGCTGGACGCGGATTTCGGCGGCGCAACCCTGGATGAGTTCTGCCTGCTGTACTACGCATCCCTGCCGGAAATGCTCGGCGGGGACAAGGAACGGGCGAAGGTTCACTTTGAGCGGGCCTTGGAGAAGTCCGGGGGGAATTCAACAGGGGCGTATATTTCGTATGCCCAGGCTATTTGCGTCCCCGCCCAGGACTATGACGGGTTTAAGGAGAATCTGGAGCGGGCGCTTGCGGTGGACGTGAACGCGGACGCTTCCACCCGGCTGGTCAACATCATTAACCAGCGGAAGGCCCGTTTCCTTTTGGACACGGCCTATAACTTCTTCTCTTTTCTTCCGGGACCGGACGAAATATAAAGAATATGGGGGGCCGCAGTCTCCCTGTGCGCCTGTGTCAATGGGGGGACCGGGGGGCCTGGGCCCCCCGGCGGGGGTTTGGGGGCGGCGCCCCCGAAGGAGTATTTGATGAAAAAAACGTTTTTTGTGCTTATCGCCGTTTTAACCTGCGGCTGCCTCTTCGCCCAGCGCGGCGGCAGAGGCCAGGGAGAAGTCCTGGAAGTCAAACTCGCCTCTCCATTGCCCAGGGATTCACCCTGGGGCAAGACCCTGGATCAACTGGCCGCTGAATGGGCCAAGGCGACCAACAACGAGGTGCGGCTGCGGATTCTGCACAACGGCCAGGAAGGCGGCGAGGCGCAGATGCTCTCCTCCCTGTCCAGCAACAACATCCAGGCGGCGCTGTTTACCGCCTTCGGGCTGTCCAACATCTGCCCCGCAGTGATGACCCTGAGCGTTCCCTTCTATATAAAAGATGAAGCTGAATTCACCGCGGTACTCCAGGAAGTGCTTCCCCTGCTGGACGCGCAGGCGGAGCGGACCGACTATGTGGTCGCGGCCTGGTCCAAGGTGGGCTGGGTGAACATCTTTTCCAAAGACCCCGTGTATACCCCCGATGATCTGCGGAAACAGAAGATCGCCAGCAGCGCCGAGTCCACGGATTTCAACACGGCCTTCAAGACCATGGGCTTCCAGGTGGTAGAGGCGGAGATGACCGACATCGGCCCCAAGCTCCTCAGCGGCGCGATCGGCGCAATCTACCAGAATCCCGCGGCGGTGGCCGCCTTCCAGCTCCATCAAACCTTGAAAAATATGATGGACATGCCTATCGCTCCGGCACTGGGGGGAATCGCCGTCAACCGGGTTACTTGGAACCGGATAGCCCCGGCCCGGCAGCAGGAACTCATCAGGATTACCCGGCGGGTAGCGGCCAACTTCGACTCCACGATGTCCCAAACCGTCGCTAACGCCATCACCGCCATGAGCCGCTCCGGCCTCAAGGTGAACCATATCACGGAGGCCAATCAAAACCTCTGGCGCACCGAAGTGCAGAAGGCCGTTCCCTCCCTGCTGGGCACGGTGTTCGACCGGGATGTGTATCAGAAGATAGGCGAAGTCCTAGACCGCCGCCGGAACGGGCGTTAGGAAAGCAGAATGGCGGAGTCCAAAACGGGGATAGAAAAGCAAACCGGCGGGAAATTCAAAGGACTCCTTTCGTACCTTGAACGGGATGTCTGCTGCGGCGTATTGGGACTTTTGGCCCTGGTGCCGGTGCTGGAAGCCCTGCTCCGCCAGTTCCGGGGAACCATTCCCGCCTCGAAAGCGATCACCACCCACCTGTTCCTGATGCTGGGCTTTTTCGCCGCCATGATAACCACTGGCGCCGGGGAGCATATCTCCATAACTATCGTTCAGTACATCAAGAACGAGCGGGTCAAGCGCGTCCTGGCCTTTATCAGCGGCGCGGTTTCCATTCTGATAATGAGCGCGCTGGCCTGGAATTCGGCTTCCTTTATCGCGTACGGCCTTTCGGGAAAGCTCATCGGGTTTATCCCCGACCGGGTCTTCGCCCTGGCCATGCCTCTGGGCTACGCGGTGATGGCCGTCCGCTTTGCCCTGCGCGGGCACAGTAAGGGGGAGAAGGCGGCCCTCTTCCTGATGATCCTGGCGGGCTCCGTCTGCGCCCTCCCGGCGGTAGTCAAGCTGATCTGGGGCTTTGACCCGCCGGAACCGTTTTTTGGCTGGGTGAATGTCCTCTACGACACGGCGTGGTACACGCGCCTGCTGGTGATCATGCTCCTCATCCTGGCGGCCCTTGCGGGGACGCCGATTTTTGCGATCATCGGCGGCGCGGCACTGGTCATTCTCCAAGCAGCGGGGGGCGAACCGGAAGCCGCGCCGATTCAAATCTACACGGCGCTTACGGATTTGGACATTGTCGCTATACCGCTGTTTACCCTGACGGGTTTTTTCCTTTCCGAGAGTAAGGCCGGGGAGCGGCTGGTTCATACGTTCAGGAGTTTCTTTAGCTGGATGCCGGGGGGCATGGTTGTCGCGGCGGTGGTGATCTGCGCCTTCTTCACCTCGTTTACCGGGGCATCGGGGGTTACGATCCTGGCCCTGGGGGGCATTCTCTTTACCATTCTGGCGGAAAAGTCCAAATACCCGGAGCGCTTCTCCATCGGGATGCTCACCTCCGTGGGCGGCATCGGGCTCCTCTTTCCCCCCAGCCTCCCGATTATCCTGGTCGGCTCCACGACGAATTCCATCCTGCACTTCATGGGGCTTACGGTCAGCTACAGCATCGTACACTTCTTCCTGGGGGCTATCTTGCCGGGGATCATCCTGGCGCTGGCCATGATTATCTTCGGGGTCGCCTCCTCGATCCGGGTGAAAATCCCGGTGGAGCCGTTTGATTTCCGCAAGGCGGACCGGGCCTTTAAGGGCTCGCTCCTGGAAATCCTGCTGCCCATCCTTCTGATTGCGGGCTACTTCTCCGGCTTTCTCTCCCTGGTGGAGGTCAGCGCGGTGTCGGTACTCTATGTGCTTATCGTGGAGGTGTGCATCCACCGCGATATCCGTTTCTCTGAGATTCCCCGCGTGTTTGCCAAGGCGATTCCGATCATCGGCGGGGTGCTGGCAATTCTGGCTATGGCCAAGGCCCTGTCCTACGCCATCATCGATTCCCAAGCGCCGGAGCGTTTTGCCTCCTGGATGCTGGAGACGGTTCGGTCAAAGTACGTGTTCCTGCTCCTGCTCAACGCGGCGCTGCTGGTGGTCGGCTGTCTGATGGATATTTTTTCCGCGATTCTGGTGGTGCTGCCCCTTATTGTTCCCCTGGGGCACGCCTACGGCGTGGACCCAATCCACCTGGGGATCATCTTTATCATCAACCTGGAAGTGGGCTTTTTGACGCCGCCGGTAGGCCTGAACCTTTTTCTGGCTTCCTACCGCTTTAAGAAGCCCTTTGTAACGATCTGCCGTTATGTACTGCCTTTCCTAGTGATTCAGTTTATCGTAGTGTTGCTGGTTACGTACGTGCCCTGGCTTTCTACCTGGCTGGCGCAGACGGGCAAGTAAGCGCCTGGCGAGCGGGGGTACTGGGGGGATTGCGGGCGCGGCTGTTTGGCCGCGCTTTCCCCCGGCGGCGTTCTGTTCCGCAGACTGGCTGGGACCGGGATTGGTTAAAGGGGGTTCGTGTGTCCATGCCTATAATACGGCGCAGGTATGTATGGCATTTCAATCACCGGGAAACTTTTTATATTTCCCCCCAAAACCCCTTGACTTTTTTAAGAATCGCGGTATAACATATGTAATAAAACTGTTGGAAACAGCGCCGGATATTAATTCTATAAAACAGACTAACCTGGCACGATTCTTGTTCTCTCTAGCCCAGAGCCGCTTTAATAACCCGATTTTTATCCTGATTTATCAGAATGAGTTTTAGCCCTTCAATTTTCGCGGCGGCGTTTTTCAGGGCGGGGCAGAACACAGCCGCCGGACAAAACCCGCCCCCTGAAAACTCGTGAACAAATAATGGGCGGGTTATTTGGGACTTTTTATTATTTATTTGTGGATTATCAACTATTGGGATTTTGCTATTTTTATAGTTTATCTAGCATTTTATTATCTTGTAACTGAAAACAAACAACCAGAAAACAAGAACCAGCAATCTGAAACCAACAATCGAAAAACAAGAACCAGCACCCGCCAAAACCACCCCGCCCGATTTTATTTTATCTATCCACAACTCCGGGGCGGCTATAGCCCTACAATCAAAACCCGCCCCCTGAAAACTCGTGAACAAATAATGGATTGGTTATTTGGGACTTTTATAGTTTTTTATAGACTTCCAGCCCTATCGCCTATCCGTATCTAGCCGGAAGCTATC
>JAITHH010000095.1 GCA_031280065.1 Treponema sp.
ACCTACACAGTATGCCACACTCTTTCCCTACACGACGCTCTTCCGATCTGATTGTGGAAGGCATTATTGAGCTCAACGAGGCAGCATTCCGTCATGGTGTCAGCAGTATTATTTGATTAACGGCTAGGAGAATCAGATGGCACGAATGACCGAAGAAGAAGCGGGGGCGCTTGATGAATACTGGACGGAACACACACCCAAGCTGTCCAGTGACGGAAACAGCGGCTTTTTCGCAAAGCACCGGAAAGAGGCGTCTATTGAGACAAACTTTGTAGAAGCACGACCATCCCCGTTATACCAGCCGCCTACCATAGCTGTTCCCTCCTGTACGTAAAATTCAACCGTAGTAGAGTTCGCAGTCTTCACCCATTCGGAGTAAACCTCCGCTTCCGTCCGCTTATACGTAAACTCCGTAGGCCACTGGGGGCCGGGGCTACTGCCGCCACCATCCAATACCCCGTACCCTTCCAATAGTCCCGCTTCCCCGGCTGTCCGTAGCGCCGCGTCGAACAGCAGTTCCAACTCTGTCCGGTCCATTACGCTCTGTATTTGGGTGTCCGCAGGTATTTCGCTGACCCCAAAGATGGTTCCCATGTTATTCCTGCTCAACCGCTCTGCATCCGCCACTGAAAATCCAGCAAGAACTGGTACTGGAAGAAAAACACGATAAAGGCGCATTTCATGAAATCGGCCGCCGGGTATCCGGTTATCCCGGTCTACCTGCCCAAAATTCCCTCTCCGCTCCTTAAATAGTTCCCCGCTCATCCCTCCATCTTACCTTATAGTTTGATACTTTGAATTGCTGATGCCCGTCTCCTTCATATATTATGGTATTTATGGAAGATTAATAGTTATCGGGGCCGGATCACCTGCTCGCCGGGATTGACGTAGACCATCGTATCGGCGGGAACCGAGGAGGTGAGCCAGACGTTGCCGCCGATGGTGCTTCCCCTGCCGATGATCGTTTCGCCTCCCAGAATCGTGGCGTTGGAGTAGATCGTAACATCGTCCTCGATGGTGGGGTGCCGTTTCTGCCCGGCCTTATCCTTCCGCACCGAAAGCGCCCCCAGGGTAACGCCCTGGTAGAGTTTGACGCTGCCGCCGATGATCGTGGTTTCACCAATCACCACCCCCGTACCGTGGTCAATAAAAAAGGACTCCCCGATCTCCGCGCCGGGATGGATGTCAATGCCCACAGCGCTGTGTACCAGCTCGCTCATGATCCGGGGGATTAGGGGCACCTGCCGGGTGTAGAAAAAGTGGGCCAGCCGGTATACGGTAATGGCTTGGAATCCCGGATAGGAGAGAATCACCTCGGCGGCGCTCTTGGCGGCGGGATCGCCCCGGAAAGCCGCGTCCAGGTCCAGGGCCAGCGCCTTGCGGAGCCGGGGAAGCTCCTCGAAAAATTCCTCCACGATGAGTTCCGCCGCCGCGTGACATCCGGCGTTGCCGCAGGAAAAACTGCCCTTGGGAGATGAACTGTAGTTCCGGGCAAAGAAGGAAATGCTTTTCTCCACTTCCCGGATCAGCTCCCTGGCAATATGGTAGACCTTTTCGCCGGTAACAAGCGCGAGGTTATCGTGATCCAAACCCTGGTTTTCCCGGAAGCCCGGAAAGATCAGCTCGTCCAAGCCTTGGAGTATATCGGCGATACTCTCCCGGCTGGGCAGGTTGTCCCTCCCGGCGTGATTCACCAGGCCATACGCGCTATACGAGGCGGTCAGCGCCTCAATGCTTTTACCGAGTCTGTTCATACCAGCCCCGCGTTATTCGGCGGCCCGCTCTCCAGCCTGACGCCGCAGTCCCGGTTACGCCGCCGGATTGCCCAGGCCCCCGGACCGCTGCCGAAAAAGGCTTTCATAACCGGCATATTCTCCTTAACCGCCCGTTCTCCCAGGGCGATCAGCTCTTTTTTCCGAAAAAACGAAAAGGGAGTGGCCGCATCCGCCGCGCGAATGGTAAGATCGGCGCGGGCCAGGGGCCGCCTCATCAGGTACAGCACCGTTTCCAGACAGCGGTACACCACTTGCGGGGCGGTCTTCATTTCTCCCAGGCTTCGGGGGCCGAAATTCCCCACATCCACCGCCAGAATCCGCTTAAAGCCCGCTTTCCGGGCAACGGAAACCGGCATATTATCCGCCAAGCCCCCGTCTACCAGGCAGCGGTCTCCTTCAATGTACGGCTCAAAGAAAAACGGAAAGGACATGGAAGCCCGTACCGCCTTGGCTACGGAACCGCGGTCAAAGATGATATGTTCGCCGCTCACCAAGTCCACGGCGTTGCAGCGGAAGGGGATGCGCGTTTCCCCAAAGGTCTTGCCTCGGGTAAGCCCCTCCAGCAGCAGCAGTATCCGCTCCCCCGAATCGATGCCCCGTTTACCCGCGAGACTCCCCAGAATCTGGCCAGCCTGAAACACCCTGCCCACAGGCCCGCTCAGGCGGAACACAAAGCTGTCCAGGTAGCGGCCCATGTCGAATTCCTCCAGGGTAAAACGGCTGATCTCCCCCGGACTCATGCCGCAGACGTACAGGCCGCCCACAATGGCCCCCATAGAAGTTCCGACCACCAGGGAAGGCGCGGGGAAGCCCGCTTCCTCCAGGGCTTTGAGGACGCCGATATGGGCGATTCCCTTGGCCCCGCCCCCGGAGAGTACCAGCGCCCATTTGAGGTTCTGCGCCGTCTTCATGGTTCAATTTCCTTGTTGTTCCTGTATCTTCGCATTCGGCTTGGCCCCTGCGCCAATTGTAACGCAGGGCGGCGCAGGGTAACAAGTAAGCCGGAACGGGTCATGGGAGCCCGGCAACCTCAAAAAATTCTTCAAAAAAACGCAAAATACTCTTGACAATATGTTTAAGCCGGGATATGCTGTTCTCGAACAGGAAAAGTTTTTGAGTATTGTGTATTGCGGATGTCCCTTGATGAGCCCCGCGGATTTTCAAAAATTAAGCGATTCAGCCTTTCTCACCCAGCTTGTTGTCCCCGATGCCCTGTTATCTCTTTATGCATCCACTATCCCCCCGGCGTTCTCGCCAGGAGGATTGGAGTCGTCCATGTTGTGGACGTGAATAACCCGGACGGTAAGTCCGCGCGCACCCGGACGCAACAAACAAATCCGGGAGAGGAATTTTCTCAATGGCTAAGAAATTGTATGTCGGTAATCTCTCGTACAACACCACTGAAGATGGGCTGCGGAACCTTTTCGCAGACTTCGGCAGCGTCGCATCCGCCAAGATCATCGTTGATCGTGAAACCGGCAACTCGAAGGGATTCGGGTTCATCGAAATGAGTACCGACGAAGAGGCAAACGCCGCTATCGCAGGCACCAATGGCCGCGAATTTGAAGGCCGCCAAATTCGCGTCAACGAGGCGATGGACAAACCCCGCCGGGATCGCGGCTCCGGCGGCGGTTACGGCGGCAACTGGTAAAAGCGCGGGGGCCGCAAAGCCCCCGCAATCAGTTACCACGCCTTCGGGGGGCCCAGAATTTCCGTCAGGACAAGGGCCCGCTTGAGAGGGGGCAGATAGCTGAGGTTCTCCGGGAACGCGGGAGCATTGAACGTCCCCTGCGAAGGAACGGCGCTTACCGCCGGTTCCGGGGTAATAGCCTCTGCTCTCAAAGGTTCCGCTGGTGCGGGCGGAGAGGGCGGCGGATCATTCGCCGAAAGCTCCCATGCCGAAAACACCGGTTCCGCAGGCCGCGCCCCTTCCCGTGCGGGAAGGGGCGCGGTGCGCTGGGCCGCCGCCTGCTTGCGCCGGGACGCGATAATCCGGTAGGCGATAAACGCCGCCACGGGGACCAGGGCCAGAATATTTTCAAAAACACCGTCCATGTCTAACTATCCGGGGAACTGGGGCCAGCGGTAGAAGCGCCGATAGAAGAGCGCATATCTGTGTCAGCCTGAATGTTCTTGAGCCGGTAATAATCCATGACCCCCAAATGGCCGCTTCTGAATGCCTCGGCGATGGCCAGGGGAATTTCCGCCTCCGCCAGCACCACCTTGGCCCGGTTCTCCTGCACCAGGGCGATCATCTCCTGCTCCTGAGCCTGGGCTGCGGCCCGGCGTTTCTCCGCCTCCGCCTGGAA
>JAITHH010000159.1 GCA_031280065.1 Treponema sp.
CTACGCCGCTTCTGTGCTTTCCCTCTTGAACAAACGGTAGAGTACGAGGAGAAGCTTGTAGTAAAAATAGGGGAAGATCCTGAACAGGCGCAGGGGCTTTTGGAAACAGAAACCGATCCATTCCAGGCCCCGGTCAAAAATGGCGTCCGGGGGGCGCTGTTTTTTTTCGGCGAAGACTTCAAAGAGGTCGCTGCACCAGAGCCGGAGGCCCCGGGAAAGGCGGCGGTGGTTCCGGGCTATCCAGAATTCTTCGCCCCGGATTCCCTTGCCTACCAGGAGCAGGGAGGGGGCGGCTTTACGGATCGCTTCGAGGATGGCCGCTTCGTCCTGTTTTTTGAAGCCGCCGATGTAGCGGCCCACGATTCGCAGGTGGGGAAAGGTCTGGCGGACGTTTTTTTCGGCCCTCTGGAGGACCCGGCTTTTGGCGCCCAGGAGGTAGGCGGAAAATTCCCGGGTTTCCAGGGCGGTGAGCAGCCGGATCACAAAGTCAAAGGGCATATAACGCGCGGGGGTTTTGCCGGTGAGGAACCGGGCGCCCCCCACGAGGCTTTTGGAGATGGGGATCACCAGGGCGGCCCGCTCGATGAAGGCGCGGTACTCACTGTTCCGCCGGGCCCGCAGGAGGTCCCAGAGGGAGAGGAGGACGATGTTCCGGCCTTCCCCGTGGATTTCCACGGAATTGAGGGCATCGTAGACCGCATCGGCCAGACGCTCCGGGGGCACGATGTCCAGGGGAACCTTTAAGAGGACGATCCGTTCTCGCGGGGCGGGACATTCAAGATCCACGATGCACTCTCCAAAAGTATGATCCGCAGGGCCGCCATGCCGTAGAGGGCGGCGGTCTCAACCCGTAAAATGCTGTGCCCCATCACCAGGGGTTTGAACCCCGCGGCCAGGAAACGGCCGGCCTCGGCGGGGGAAAATCCGCCCTCCGGCCCGACCGCCAGAGCGGCGAAAGGGGGCACAGGATCAAGATAGCGGTGAAAACTTCCCTCCGCAAGGGGGGTCTGGTGGAGGAGGATCCCCGCCGCGCCGGGGTACTTTTCCCTGAGGGCCTCCCAGTAGTCCAGGAGGGCGCCGAAGGACAGGGGGGGCCGGATCACCGTGGGCACCGCAGAGCCGCTCTGCTGCCGGGCCTCCCGGATGATCCGCTGCCAGCGGGCCAGCCGCCGGTCCCCGCCGCCGCCTTCCCGGAGCCGGGGGGCGGAATACTCCGCCTGGAAGGGGACGATCTCCGAAACCGCCCCCTCGGCGGCCTGCCGGACCACCAGGTCCAGCTTCGCCCCCTTGGGCAGGGCCTGAAAAAGGGCGAGGGGCGGAAGCCCCTCGGGGGCGGCGTTCCCGCCGGACCCCGCCGCCGCCCCGCCCGCGTCCGCCGCCGCCCCGCCCGCACCCACCGGTCCCGCGTCCGCCGCCGCCGCCGGGGGGCCTTCGGGCAGGACCTCCCCGGTGAGGCGGTCCCCCTCCAGGGACTGGACCAGCACCCGCGCCGCTTCCCCGCCGGGGAGGAGCGCCGGGAACACCGCCCCGGGCCGGAGCCGCCGCACCCGGACCAGGTAGTGGAAGTCCCCGCCGGAGAGGCGGACAATGCCCTCCCGGTCCGGCGGCTGGGGCAGGAGAAACCGCTTCATGGCCTCACCGGCGCTTCCCTAGGAAGCCTGGGCCGCGTCTTCCTCCGCCGCCTCTTCCTGGAGGACCTTGAGGGTCTTGGTGGTCTGGATCAGGCGGCCGTAGTTCCCGCCGCGGATGATGTCCACCGCCTCCTGGAGCTGAACATCGTATTCCAGGTCGTAGACCGGGGCGAGGGTGGCGCGGTTCTGTTCGTTGCGGACCAGCCGCTTGAGCAGGGCGGTGTCGAGTTTGTACTCCGCCGCCAGTTCCCGGACGAACCGGTCCACCTGGGCGTTATCCGCCCGGGGATGTTCCCGGACAAAGGCGGGGATCCGGTCCGCCGCGATGAGGCCGTTGAGTTTTTCCGAATCCGCCGCGGTGAACTCGGGGAATTTAACCTCCCGGTCCGGGGGGATGCCGATCTTGTCGATGTTTACATCGCTGGGGGTGTAGTACCGGGCGGTGGTGATCTTGAACCCCGATTTGTTTTCGTCCAGGGGGTAGACCTGCTGGACCGAACCCTTGCCGTAGGACTTTTCCCCCACCAGGTAGGCCCGGCCCCGATCTTTCAGGGCCCCCGCCACGATCTCCGAAGCCGAGGCGGAACCCCGGTTGATAAGCACGATAACCGGGATCTCCGCCGGGACCTGGGCGGAGCGCCGGGCATTGAACACCGCGTTCTCCGCGGGGAGCCGGGACTTGGTACTCACCACCACCCCCCCGTCGAGGAAGAGATCGCTCACCCCCACCGCGGCGTTGAGGAGCCCCCCGTAGTTGTTCCGCAGGTCCAGGACGAGCCCCCGGTAGCCCGCGGTTCCGAACTCCCGGATCGCCTCCCAGGCGCGGTCCACGGTCATGGGGGTGAAGGTGAGGAGCTTGAGGTAACCGATGTCCCCAATCATGGCGTACTTGGTGGTGGGCACCTCGATGATGGCCCGGATCAGGGTAACGGTGAACTCCAGCTTTTCCCCCCGGCGGATCACCAGCTTGAGTTCCACCCCCGGTTCCCCCCGGAGCCGGGACAGCACTTCGTCCAGGGTCAGGGTGTCCGTGGGCTCCCCGTTGATGGAGGTGATCAGGTCCCCGGGGTTGATCCCCGCCCGCCAGCCCGGGGTGTCTTCGATGGGCGAGGCGACCTCCACGTAGGGGGGCAGCCCGTCGTGCCGTTCAGGTTTGGAGATGTAGAGCCCCACCCCGCCGAAGGTCCCCGAAGTGGTCTCGTTCAGGCTTGCCATCTCCGATTCCGGCAGAAACGCCGAGTAGGGGTCCCCCAGGGCGTTCATCATCCCCGACATGGCCCCCTCGTAGAGCGCCTTGGCGTCCACCTCCTCCACGTAGTGCCGCTGGACAAAATCAAAGACCCGCTGGATTATGGAAACATAATACCGGGAATCCCGGGGCAGTTCCCGGACCTGGACCGTCCCCGGCACGCCCTCCTGTTCCCGGCCCTGGGCCTCCAGCCGGGGGGCCGAGGCAAAGATCAGGGCGGCACAGAGAACCGCGGTGGAGAAAATCCAAACCAGGGGAAGGGAAAAGGCCCCGCCCCGGAAGAACGTTTTTCTTTCATTCATATTATACCACCTCGTCATTTTAGATTATATTCCCGCCGGGGGCAAAAGCAAAACTCCGGCGGCGCGCCGGGCGAAACGCCCCGCTTAGACCTTGAGCTGTTCAATATAGCGCTGGAGACTCTGTTTGATGTAATGATGGAGGACCACCTTGTGATCCTGGAGCATTTTGGGGTCAAAAAGGAGGATATAGATGTCCTTGTCGTCCCGGCGGTTCCCCATAAGCACCGCGTTCGCCATGATCAGGGACCCGTGGAGCTTGAGCTGGACATTCCTGAGCAGGGAATTGGGGGGGAACTGGGAAAAATTCCCGATCTTCGCGGCAAAACCCGCGGAACTGATGTCCAGGAGCTTGCCGTAGAAGGTCTCCCCCTCGGGATCCTTGTAATTCATCGTTGCCTGGGCATCGTCATCGCAAAAAGCCCGGATAAACTTCCGCCGCCCCTTGGCCTCAATCGCCTGCAAAGCGTCCAGGATGATCTTGGTACTCTCCTTGACCCCCAGCTTCAGTTGGATATAGCCGCAGGGCAGGGCCATTTCTATCAGGTACTTCTGCATCAGCCCCTGGTCGTTGTTGTAGGACAGGATCCCCAACTGGCTTTCCCGGGTTTTGGGGTTCCCCTGAAGTTCCCGGATGTAGACCTCCCACTCCGCTTCCGAAAGCCGTTCATCGATGTTGATAAACATGATGGACCCCGGAAACCGCTCCAAAAGCCGCCGCGCCCGCTCGTGATCCCGCAGGGGGTAGGTTTCGTAGCCGTTCATGATAAGCTCGTCCAGCACCTCGTCTTTTATCACGCTGTGGGGGTACAGGAGGAAGGTCTTCTTGCCGGAAATATCGCCCTGGGCTTCCATGACGCTGTCTATAGTAGCCTATCCCCGGTTTTTGGTCAATTACGTTACGGAGAGGGAACACAGAAGCCGCGCAGCCGGAAATCCCCCGGACCTGCGGTCCGCCGCCGGGAGCGCCCCGGGGTTGTTGATTGAAACCCTGTTACAAACAGGGAAGCCCAAAACGATATAGCGGGGAAGCCGCGCGCCCGCTTCGCGGCAGCCCGCCCCCTACAGCGGGTCGTGGTATTTGCGCGGGCTTTTGTTGCAGGGGCTTACCACCAACTGCTTGAAACTGCGGGACTCGAAGCCGCGGGATTTGCAGGTGTAGGAGGCTTTTTCCGCGCCCTCGTAGGCGTAGTGGTATTTGGTGGGACTGCGGGAGCAGCCGGTTGTTACCAGTTGCGTGAAGTTTGACGACTCGGTGGCGCAGAATTGGCAGACGTAGAAACGGCGGGCGGCGCTCTGGTAGGGTTCGTGCTTGCCGGTGGGACTGCGCGAACAGGCGCTGGTAATCATCTGCCGCAGGTTGGTGTAGCTGGACGTGCCGCACCATTTGCAGTAGAGCGCCTCCGCGGCAAAGGCGGCGCCGGCGCAAAAAATCGTTAGGGTAACAAATATACGTTTCATAAAAACTCCTTTGTGTGCCAAGCACATAGTGCAGCACACGGTGCGGCATTTGCTTTGTGGACAAAGACGGCAGCCGCGCTGTGCCGTGTATCGTGCTGACACCCGCCGTTGTGTTTCCGCGGTATCGCGCTGCTTGTCCTCGCGGCGGATTTATGGTAGAATGAACGCATGACGGTAACACTTGAAGTCGCAAACCCGGCTGTTCTCGCGCTTTTGCGGGATATGGAATGTCTTGACCTTGTACAGGTGAAAGACAGGCGGGACGAGAGCGCCGCTGCGCCGCCGTTGCAAGAGCGGGTTTTCGGCTGTGCGCGGGGCAAGTTCCGCATGGCGGCGGATTTTGACGAGCCGCTGGAAGACTTTGCGGAATACGGTAAATGAAGGGCTATCTCCTGGACACGCACGCCGCCATTTGGTTTTTCAACGGCAGCAGCGAACTTTCGTCCGCCGCCGGACGAATTATCCGCGACCTCTCCAACCCCGTCTATTTGAGCATAGCCTCCGTGTGGGAACTGGCTATCAAGATAAGCGCGGGAAAGCTGGACTTTGCGGGCGACGAAGCCGCTTTTAAGAAGGCGCGGGGCTTTGTGCGCCTGGCCGAGGCAAACCAGATTGCCGTGCTTCCCATTGAGACCGCCCACCTTGATGCCCTTGAAGGGCTGCCGTGGATTCATCGAGACCCGTTTGACCGCCTGCTTATCGCAGCCGCACGTGCCGAAAATATGACGCTGGTTAGCGCTGACAGGAACATTGCGCGGTATGACGTCTCCCATATCTGGTAGATTGCCCGCCGCGGGCGGACGCAATCGCGCATAGCCGTATTCGTGTTCATGCTTCCCTTACTCCTTTGCGTGCCAGATATACTAAAAAGAAATTGTTGGCGTAATTCCCATAGCAAGCGCTACAACAAGAAGCGCGACAATCTTAAATATACTTGAATTTCCAGGTTGCTGATTGTTCTTTTCGATACAGAGCAAAGAAAACAATGGCGGCCAATACATATCCTCTTTATTGAAGAATGGCCAGAAGAGTACCGCAAGAAAAAGCACACGAGGCAGTAACCGAATCAATAAGATACATATATCCTTATTTTCTGTTGAATAGTTAAAGAATAGCAATAAACAAATAGCGAAAATAATTCCAAGCGTCAAAACGCCGAATAAAATCAAATAGATGATTGATGGACATCTGTTTTCATTTGGGTTTCCCATCTTTCCTTCTCCTTCTCGCGTTCCTGAACGCGCTCTGCAAAATTAAACACCCCCGGCGGAAACCGTCCCCGCAGCACGGGGCGTTCAAACATAGAGCCGCCCCATACGAGGCGGCGGCAGGCGGGAAAACTCCGCCTGTTCCTTAAAACCCGCCCGTATACCCCAGCTCTTTGAGCCGCTGGCGGGTCTTGATGGGCAGTTTGCCGCAGTCGCTGAAGACGCCGTACATGCCGCCATTCTCCCACTTTATTGATGTGAGCGAATCGGGAATGTTCAGATTGAACAAATTAACGCAGTAGTAGAAAGCCATACGCTCAATCATTTTAAGACTTGCCGGCAGTTCCAGCAGATTGCCGTTGCGGTCAAAGCCGATAAGCAGATATTTACCCGCTCCGTCGGGCATGGCCCGGTTAAGCTGGCACAAATCAAAGGCTTTGCGAATGTCTGCCTCGTCAATACCATGTTTGAACGCCGACGGTCTGCATACTATCTCCACACCCTCATTCTACCATAAAAGAAGGCGGAACGGCAATGCGCACGGTGCGAATTTCGACCTGCGGACAAATACGGCGGCAAGACAGGGGGGCGTAGCCCACACTCCCCTACAGCGGGTCGTGGTATTTGCGCGGGCTTTTGTTGCAGGGGCTGAGCACCAGTTGCTTGAAGCTGCGGGACTCGGTGCCGCAGTATTTGCAGGTGTAGGAGGCTTTTTCCGCGCCCTCGTAGGCGTAGTGGTATTTGCTGGGGCTGCGGGAGCAGGCGGTCGTTACCAACTGGGTGAAGTTTGACGACTCGGCGGCGCAGAATGAGCAGACGTAGAAGCGGCGGGCGGC
>JAITHH010000178.1 GCA_031280065.1 Treponema sp.
AGACATAATTCAATTGACTAAATGAGTCAATTCAATTGGCAAAATACATAATTCAATGGGCTCTTTTGGTTAATTCAATTGCCTTAAAACAGGGGGGCGCTGCCCCCGGCCCCCCATTCGAGCCCTCATCCCCGGTTCACCGGCCGCGGCCTTGGCGCTGGGCACGTCCCCGTTGCCTCTTTAGTAAAGAAGACTAGGGAAACACTGATTAAAGCAAACCGAACCACGGAAGACACCTGCCTACCGCAGGCAGGCGAAAGTGACGCGGAAAGGAAGTCCTTTTCCGTGCTTTTCCGCGTTTTCCGTGGTAAAAAGAACAGTTGCCAGGGGAACCGCAGATTACGCGGATGAAAAGGATAGCGCAGATGAAGAGAAACCCCATCAGCGTCGAACCGAAGGTTCGCAATCTGTGTACATCTGTGTCATCTGCGGTAAAAAAAAACAGTTGTCCGGAAACCGCTGATTACGCAGATGAACATGATAGCACAGATGAGTAGAAACAGCATCAGTGGTAATCTGCGTACATCCGTGTTCATCTGTGGTTAAAAAGAACAGTTGCCAGGGGAACCGCAGATTACGCGGATGAAACGGATAGCGCAGATGAATAGAAAGAACATCAGCTTCGAACCGAAGGTCAGCAATCAGCGTTGTCCTAGAAATCCAGGCTTTCCAGGGCGTCGATGCGCTCCCGCACCTCCCGCGTGTGCCGCAGCAGCGCAAGCCCCTCCTGCGCGGGCTCAAAGCGGGGGTCCAGTTCCAGCGCGTCTTCCCAATAGCCTTGCGCCTCATCATCGCGGCCCTCCGCATAGGCGTTGAAACCCGCCAGGTACAGCGCCTCAAGCCGTTCCGCCAGCGCCCGCCGCCCCTGATCCCCCAGGTTAAAGCGCACCCCCAAACTGATCCGGTTGAGCGGCGTCAACTGGGTCAGGAGGTCCAGCGTGTAATTCACGTCCAGGGCCAGCTTGTCCAGGCTCACCGCGCTCCCCACGGCAAGCCGCGTATTCCCCGGCTTGCCCATCACCCCCGCCCGCATCGAAAGAAAGCGGGTTACCGCCACCGAACATCCCGCCGCCCAGTAGGGCCGCTCCGAAGCGCCAATGTCTGTCATGTTGAAGGGCAGGGAAAAGTCAAAGGAGAACAGGAGGGGCCGCAGCGGACGGTAGGCAAGGGCCGCGCAGAGCGCCGATGGCAGCGCGTCCCCCAGAGCCGGCGGCCCCAGATTGCGGATCACCAGGGCCGCGGACAGGTTCCGCTCCCGGGCATGGTAGAATTTCAGAAAGTCAACACGGGTGAGCAGCCCCAGATCGGCCATGACCATAAACGCGGACTGCTCCCGCCCTGACCCGGCGATCACGCCGCCTGCGTCATCGGTAAAGTCCGGCATAAAGCGGAACGCCCCCTTGAGGTTAGCGCCCAGGGACAGACCGGAAAAGTAGTAGCCCGAAAAGAAGTTATAGGAGGCATTCAGGACGGCCACCGCCTCGGAGTAGTACCCCTTGGAGACCCGGTCCCCGTAGATGTTGTACTCGGTAAAGGGCGTGTAGAGCCATTTGCCCCCCGCCGCGTAGCCCAAGTCCCGCCAGCGGGACGCGAAGACCGCCCCCTCGATTTTCGTGTCCGCGATCCAGTTGTTATGGAAGAAGGCCAATTCCGTGGAGGGCAGCAGGGAAGAGCCCGCGGGGTTCCATTCCAGGAACGAAGCGTCATCGCAGACCGCGGAGAAAGAACCGGCCATCCCTTCGGCGCGGCCTCCCATTGGAATATTCAGCACGGGAAAGGCCGTTAAGCCCGCATTCTGTTCCGTTCCGTATATATCATCCAGAAAATCAGTGAGCGACCCGTACCCGTCCTCGTTCACGTCGAGTCCCCACGCCGCGACAGCAATCAGCAGCAGGAGCAAAATAACCGGGGGGACCGGGGGGACTCGTCCCCCCCGTCCCCCCGTTAAGCTGCTCTCCCTGTTGCTGGTTATCGCCCCGCTGCTTCATGCCGGAGGACGGGGGGAGTCGCCGCTTGCCCGCGCCGACTCGTCCATCGGTTCGCGGAACTACGACGCGGCGATTAGAATCCTGCTCGACACCGTCGAGGCGGACCCGGACCGCTTTGCCGCCGCGCAGAAACGGCTGCGGACGATTATCACCCGCCGGAACGAATACCACAGCCTTGCCGAAATCCTGCTCGATGTGCTGGAAACCGATCCGGGGAACATCGATCTGATCCTCGAACTGAGCAAACAGATCGAAGCCCTGGAACCGTCCCAGCGCTCGGAAGTCCGCTCCTTTCTAGCCCAGGTGCAGGAACTGGCCCAGTTCTCCTACAACCGCAAGCGCGTGGAGGCGATTCTGGAAGAGGGCCGCCGCCTCATTGACGCGGGGGAATTTCAGAAGGCCATGGCCGTGTACACCGGGGGCCTGGAATTATACCGGGATGAATTCTTCAACTCCGGCTTCGATCCGGTGATTATCAGCCGCACGCGGAACGGACTTGCCTCGGCGGAGGGCGCCGCCGCTGATTTTGCCGCCCTCACCGGGCCTGCGGGACCGCTTGAGCGGGGCATAGCCGCCCTGGAACAGCGGAGCCGGAACGATACGCTCCCCGAACCGGCCCAGGCCGCAGCCCTGTACGAGCCGGTGATGCGCCAGTTGGAGGGGCTCATGGTCATTCATGAATCCCTGTCCGTGGTGGGCGCGTACTGCCAAACCCTGTTCGATACCATGCACGAAACGGACGCGGACCGGGTGAGCCGCAGTTTTTTCTCCTTTGTCTCCCGGATGATCTACGGGCGCTCCGGCCAGGACAAGCGCGAGGGGATGATCGGGACCGTGGAAGCGTATTGGGCGCGGGAGGTTACGCGGATCGAGGATGTGGTGTTCTCCATGGCGGCGCGCGCCTACGCCGGATCGCTGGCCCTGACGCGGGAGGAGCAGTACTATGCCGCAGCCGCCGGTTACGAGACGGCCCGGTACTACAACAGCCTGTCGCTGCGTTCCATGGACTTGTGGAGCCAGATCAGGCAGACGGAAGCGGACGGCGGCGTCATGCTATTCGGCGCGCTGGTGCCCGAGGGCCGGGCAGCCGCCGTACTGCGGAGGCGGGCCTTTGAATGGGCGGTCTCAGCGCTCACCAGCACGGGGGTATTCGGCGAAAGATACCGCGCACTGGATCATGACCCCGGCGCGGCGCTTGATCTCTGGCGGCGGAACGAGTTGAGCGCCGCCAGCGCCATGGCCATGGAGTGGGAACGGCGGGAATCGTACCGGGGGCTGGAAACGGAACTCCAGGCGTTCACCGAGGAGATACGGCGGCGGGACGCGGGGTTTGCCGAATACCGGTCCCTTGCCGGGCCAAGGGGAATTCCCTACGTGGCAGATGCGCGGACTGCCGCCGCGGCGCTGCAATCGGCGCTCATCGAGAACATCCGGGGCTTCACCCTGGGCGCGTACGCCATCGGGACCGGGGACTTGGAACAGCGGCTGGAACAGGCGGAGGGGGCAATTGCCGGGGCGCGTCAGTTGATCGAGGGGGTGGAGCCGCCTGCCGCCGCCGAGCGGGAGGACGCCGAAGAAGCGCCGGCGGAGCGCCGCTTGTCCCGCTATCCCCTTGAGGGCCTGTCCGCGCTGGAAGCCCTGGATAAACGGCTGGCCGGGGACGCGGCGGCGGGCCGGGAACTCCTGGCCCGGTTTACCGCGGAGCCGGGCCAGATACGGGAGCATGAGGCCGCCGCCGCGCAGTACCGGGCGCTGGAGGCGGTGGTGGAAAACCTCGAAGCCTGCCAAAACCGGGGTCTGGTCCTGACGGAAGAGGCGCGGTCTCTGGCGGCCCAGGCGGCAGCCCTGCGCGGGGAGGGCGACCGGCTGTACCAGGAGGCCCGCGCTGCCCTGGGCCGGAATAACTTTGACGCGGCCCGGGAGCGGGTGCTCCGCGCCGGGGAGCGCTATGACGGCTCCCTCGCGCTCCAGGAATCGCCCGGACTCCGCGCCGAGCGGGATGCCAAGCTCCTCAACCTGGACGCGGAGATCACCCGGCTGGAGCATGAACTCATCGTGCGGGATGTGCGGGTCCTGGTCAACGAGGCGCGGGACACCTACTTTGCCGGCCGGTTTGAGCAGGCCGAGGAGATTCTGGTCCGGGCCCAGAACCGCTGGCGGGTAACCAGCGTGGAAAGCAACGCGGAGATCGGCTACTGGCTGACCGTGGTGCGGGGGGCCCTGTCCCTCAGATCGGGCCGGAACATTCCCCCCACCGCGCCGCTGTACGCGGAGATGAGCCAGCTTTTGAGCGACGCCTGGCGTATCTACCACGAGGGGGTGCGGTTCTTCAACGCCAGCCGGAATCAGGAGGGCCTGGAGCGTTTTACCCTTGCCCGGAAGAAAATTCAGGAAGTCCGGGTAATGTTTCCCCTCAACCAGGATGCGGGCCTGCTGGAACTGCGGGTGGAACAGGTGATGAATCCCGCCGCGTTCAACGGCAGCTTTCAGCGCCGCCTTGCCGAAGCGGTGGCGGGTACGAAGCGCCGTTCCGTGGAAGCCTTTGCGGACCTCCAGAACCTGGCTGAAATCAACCCCCGCTATCCGGGGCTCCGGGCGGCCCTGACCCAGGCGGAGCTTGACATGGGCTACCGCCTGCCCCCGCCTGATACCCGCGCCATCGCCCGCTCAGACGAGCTGACCGCCCAGGCGCGGGCGATCATCGAGCGGAACGTCCGCGCCCAGTTTCCCATTGCCCTGGAGCAGCTTAACCAGGCCCTGACCCTGAATCCCAACAACAACCAGGCAATGGCCGAAAAAGACCGCGTACAGACCCTCATGGGAGGGGGCGGCGTGGTGGTCCTCAGCAGCGCCGCGGAACAGCAGTACCGGCGGGCGATTCAGGAACTCCAGCAGGGGAACGCGGTGGTGGCCCTCTCCATCGTGCAGCAGCTCCTGCAGGACCCGAAGAACCGCAACTCCACCCGCCTGGTGGAACTTCAGCGGCGCATCGAGTCCGTCCTATGAAATTCCTCCCAGGCGCCTTGGCCGCCGCACTCCTCCTCTGGTCAGGCGGGGCGGGCCTTTACGCCCTTTCGGACTTCTACTGGGAACAGCCGGAGGTCTTTTCCCCGGCTTCGGGGAGCTTCCCCGTGTCCGCGTCCAACGGCGTCCTGGCCGTGGCCGCCTGGCAGGAGAACGAGCCGGCGGACGGCGGCGGCCTTATCCGCGTTCCCCTGGCCGTGAAAGTCCCCGGAAAGGCGTGGAAAGTCTACCCGTCCGTGGCCGGGCCCTATTCCTACGCGGGAACCGAGCCGGCCATTCTGAGCATCGCCGTGGACGAGCGGGGCCGCATCCTCATCGCCGCCGCCGCGTCCAGCACCCTGACCGAACTCCTCATCTCCGATGACGAGGGCGAAACGTTCCGCTCCATACCCCTGGAAAGCGGCGCGGAATCCTCGGTGGCCCCCCGGATATTCGCGCGGGGAGACGGGGGGTATCTCCTCTTTGTTACCCGCAGCCTGGATCAGTCCTTCTCGATATACTACGCCCGTTCAAATGACGGGCTGCGCTGGTCTGCCTTTGAGCCCTTTGTGGGGGATGGCGCCCTGTCCCTCAACTTCCTGCCCGTCCACGCGGCCAAGGGTCTGCGGGATTACGTGGTGTTTCAGTCCTTGGCCGGCGGCGAAGATTCGGTTCCCGCGTTCCAGCTTTTCATGCAGTCCAGCGCGGACGGGGGGCTTACGTGGACGGCGCCGCGCCTCATCACGGACTTTCAAGACCCCTACCGGAACGCCCGGGCCGGGCCGGAGCGCTTTGACAACCAGCGGCCCCACCTGTCCCTCCAGAATGACCGCCTGTTCCTCGTCTGGGAGCGGCGTTACGGCATGGTTTCGCCGCACATATACGGCGCGTTCCTGGGGGAGGACGGCGCGGTTCAGGGGCCGGTGGAGCTGGTGAATACCGATAACGCCTACTGCAGCAACCCCGTCGCGTTCTCCTACGAGGGACAGCTTACCGTGGTGTGGTTTGACAACCGCCGGGGGGGGAACCGTATCTTCCTTGCCCAGAAAGGGGCGGTTGACTGGAGAAACTACGAGCTGTCCGGCCCCGGCGGGGACTCGGTTTTTGCCCGGCCCGCGGTCTGCGGGAAGGAACTGTTCCTGCTCTGGCAGCGGAATTCCGGGACGAACAGCCGCATCTACGCCCTCGCGCCGGATACCTCTGCCCCGGCCCCCCGCCTTACCGGGGAGAATTTCAGTCCCGGCGCGCGGAACCGGGGCGACCGGGTACGGATATCCTGGCAGATGCCGTTTGATTCCTCCGGCATCCAGGGTTTTTCATATTGCTGGAGCCAAGACCCCCAGGCCGAACCAGAAGGACGGCTCCTCGTTTCATCGGGGGCTGCCGCCATCGAGGAAACCGCGCCGGAGGACGGGTCCTGGTACTTCGCCCTCCGCGCCCTGGACTTTGCGGGGAACTGGTCCCATACCGCCCGGATCGAATATGTCCGGGACACGGTCCCGCCCCCGGCGGCGGCGGTCATTCCGCCTGAATTGGACGACGCGGGCTATCTCCGCTCCAATACCTTCTCCCTCCAGTGGAACCCGCCGCCGGCCTCGGACATTGCCGGTTATGCCTGGGACCTGGAATACCTGGGAGCCGCTTCCCCCTTCGCGTCCCTGGACGCGGATGCCTTTCAGTCGGCGGCGGCGGAACGCTTCATCCGGGAGCCCGTGCCTTCCGCTCAGAACCGGGGGCCGGAAACCGCCGCGGCCTTCGATAACCAGGATGACGGGGTCTGGCGCTTCTCGGTCTCCGCCCTGGACGAGGTGGGCAACGCCGGGCCGCCCTCTCGCGTCTTTTTCAGGACGAACAAGTACGTGCCCCACACCTACGTCACCTTTGTGGACGCGGTTCAGGACGAGCAGGGGGTTCTCACCGTGCGGATCATCGGGCGGGGCTTTGCTGACGGCGGGCTGGTTACGCGGATATTCCTGGACCGGGACGGCAAGGCCCCCTACGACCGGGAATACTACCTGGAGCGGGGGGATTACCGGGTGCTCTCGGACCGGGAAATCGCCGGCCTGCGGATCGACGACATTGATCCGGGCCTGTACCATCTGGGCCTGGATCACCCCCTGCGGGGCCGCTACCAAACCCCGCCGCTGGCGGCGGTGGACGAAAAGGGGACGGTAAAGTTCGGGGACTACTCTCAGGGCTGGGAGCCGTCCTGGGCTTTCCGCCCGGAGCGGTCAAAGGCCCTGGACATGACGGCGCTCATCCTCATAGGGATAGCCCTTTTCGCGCTCTCGGTGCTGGCCGCGTCCCTGCGGGGGATCAGCGCGGCGCTTGCCGAGGCCGCGCTCATACGAATCGAGGCGGAAGCCCTACTTACAGGAGATGTTATGCCGGGTGAAAGGAAAAAACGGCTTGCCGGAATCAGGCGGCGGGGAGGCGGGCTGCGCATCAAGCTCGCCTCGTTTACCATCGTGCTGGTCATTCTGGTGGTGGGCATGGTTTCGGCCCCCCTGTACATGATGATGACCCGTACTCAGGAAGAGACCCTGCTGCGGGGTCTGTGGGATCGTTCCATGGTGCTCCTGGACGGGCTTGCTTTAAGCGCGCGGGCCTATCTGCCCCTCGCCCAGTCGGGGAATGTCCTGGAACTGGCCTTCCTGCCGGACCGGAGCGTGGCGGTTCCCGAAGCCCGCTATGCGACGATCACCGGACTTGATGACGCGGTCTGGGCCACCAACGACCCGGACATTCTGTCCAAGATCGATACGGCTGAATTGCAGGCCGGCGTTTCCCGGATCACGGATGCGCTCTCTCCGCGCCTTCCGGCGGTAACGGAAGAGATCAACCGCCGGGCCCGCGCCGCCGTGGGCAGCCTTTCGGACAGCATCGCAAGCCTCACCCAGGAGGCCCTGTCCCTCGCGGGCCGTACCGACGAGGAAAGCGCCCGGCGGCTGGAGGACCTCCAGGTCTCGATCAGGTCTCTGGAAATGCGGCTTTCAGGCGAGCTTGACGATATTGGCCGCATGATCGGTTCCGAACCGGCCTTCTCCCTACAGCGTCATGCCCAAGCGGGGCGCTATATCTTCTTCAAGCCGGTGCTGTACCGCCGCAGCGCGGACGACATCTATTTCCGGGGGCTGATCCGCCTGGAGGTTGCCCTGGACTCGATCCTGGAGCAGCTCTCTTTTGACCGGATGAGTCTCCTGCGGGTCATCCTCCTGGTGGCCCTCAGCGCCCTGACTATCGGCGTCGTGGGGGCCCTGGTCCTCGCCGCCCTGATCATCGGGCCGATCAGAAAGCTGGTGAGCCACGTCGAACTCATCCGGGACACGGAGGATAAGTCCAAGCTGGAGGGGGTGGAGATCGCCGTCCGCTCCCGTGACGAGCTGGCCGTTCTGGGCTCAACCATCAACGATATGACGCACGGGCTGGTCAAAGCGGCCCAGGCCGCCTCCGACCTGACTATCGGCAAGGAAGTTCAGAAGAAATTCATCCCCTTGGACCTGGACCAGGAGGGGAACAAGATCACCTCCGGGGCGAAAGACACCCAAAACGTTGAATTCTTCGGCTATTACGAGGGCGCCAAGGGGGTTTCCGGGGACTATTTCGACTATCTGGACCTGGACGGCAGGTATTACGCCATCATCAAGTGCGATGTGGCGGGCAAGGGTATTCCCGCGGCGCTGATCATGATCCAGGTGGCCACGATGTTCCTCAACTACTTCAAGACCTGGAAGCCCAACGTGCGGGGGATGCACATTGAACAGGCGGTCTACCAGATCAACGACTTTATCGAGGCGCTGGGTTTCAAGGGCCGTTTCGCCGCCTTTACTCTGGCCCTGCTGGACAGTTATACGGGGATCATCCGTTTCTGCAACGCGGGGGACAATATTGTCCACTGGTTTGACGCTTCGGAGGGGCGGATGAAGACCCTGACTCTGCCGGAAACGCCCGCTACGGGGGTGCTGCCCAACATTCTGGTGGAATCCAAAGGCGGCTACACGGTACAGACACTCACCCTGGATCATGGGGATGTGCTGTTCCTCTACACTGACGGCATTGAGGAGGCCAAGCGGAAATTCCGGGATGAGGATTTCCGCGAGATTCACTGTACTGAGGGGCCGGACGGCAGCCCGCACGCCAACCATGTGGCGGGCCAGGGGGACGAGGAGATGGGAAGCGACCGGGTAGAGGCGATCATCAACGCGGTGATGAACCGGGGGTCCTATATCCTCCACAAGTACCACAACCCTGAGGGGGAATCGGCGCTGGGCTTTGATTTCGCGGACTGCGAGGGCCGGGTGGAGGACGCTATCATGGCGATGGTGTCTGTGGAGAAGATGTTCCGTCTGTACAAGGCGCCGTTTTTGACGGGGGACGACCGCGTTGCGGTGGACAAGAAGGTGGACGCTTTTTTGAAAGACCACTTTACGCAGTACCGGGATTATTGTTCGCAGACGCGGGAATTTGCCGCCAAATCTCCGTATATGTACTATACTCATGTCATGGAAGATCCCCAGTATGATGATCTGACGATCATCGGGATTAAGCGGAAATAGGAGGGCGCGTATGGCGTTTACCGAGCGGATGAAAGAACTGTTTGACCAGGGGCTGACGGCTTCCAAGGGTCTGGCTTCCAAGGCCGGGGCGAAGGCCCAGGAACTGGGAGAAATTGGCGTGTTGAAATTTGAGATTATGCAGCTTGAGGGGCAGGCGCAGAAGCTCATTGGGCGTTTGGGGAGCGAGGTCTACAAGCGTCTTGCGGAGCAGGACGCTCCGTCTGTTTCCGCGGATGACCCGGCGGTGAAGGCGCTTTTAAGCGACATCAGCGGGGTCCGGGAATCTATCGAGAAGCGGGAAGCGGATCTGCGCAGCCGGCGATCTTGAGAATGCGGGGGCGCGAGGGCAGCGCCCCCGCGCTCCCCGGAGATGGCATGTCTAAGAGCCTGTTCAAATTGTGGATTTTTGCGGTCAATAGACCGCAAAAATCCCGATTTTCGGGCTCTTTTCGAGCCTGCAAGGTAGAATTTTGGCGTTTGCAACGCCGAAATTCCAGATTTTGAACAGGCTCTAAGGCGTACAAACAAGCCTGTTATGCGAAGCGCCGGTGTTTTATAAACGTTCTATTATTAGTTTTTCAAATTCTTCCGCCATTGTTTTTAAATCATCCAGACAGGTGATCTTCTCCCAGTCTACGGTTTTATAAATCCACCAGCCTTCATCTTGGGCTATCGCTTCTTCCTCCGCGAAATACTTTTTTAGTTTGACATCCTCCAGCAGTTCCTTAAACGGTATTCTGTTTGACCTCTTAATTTCGCTGCCAGGAGTATATACAAAACCAAAAGAAAATTCAGTATCAAACCCGGTGTTTATGTCTTCTTTTATTTTTTTGAAGACAGCGTTTTCATCACCGGGATGAACAGAAAAATCAAGGGATTTTAGAAAGTAATCTCTAAAAACCAGGGGAATTATTTCCTGCCGTTTTTCCCAAAGATCGCCCATAACTCTGAAAGAATCCAGAGTATCCTTGTCCGAGAAAATTTTGTAAAGAGCCTGAGTGTCAAGATCGTCTGCCATAAAACCGCCTCCTAAGTGTTTTAGTAAACTTATGTATTCATCCAGGAATACATAAGGAAATAGAGCCTTTGACTCTACTATGCCCGGTATATTATCAGAAGCAGCCGCTTCCAGCTTCTTCCCGCATACATTTTTACATTCGTTGAGAACATCAATAAAATTGCTTTCGCCCTCCTTATTTACCACCGGTATTTCTATTAATATTTTTTCTATTTTCTCTCTGTCCCCGGAATCACTAATAGAATACTCTCTATCCAATTTTTTCCACGGAGTTTTTGCCAAATAGACAATCGCCTGCACAGAAGCGCGTTGTATTTCTTCCCGTTCTTTAAAATATCTCCCTATCTGATTTTCCCGGTCAGCGGCGTCATTTATCTTGTTTTCTATTATGATACAATT
>JAITHH010000259.1 GCA_031280065.1 Treponema sp.
CAGCTCCTCCGCCTCCTCGCGGGAAAAACGCAGCCCGCCCAGAACATGCCGCTCAAAGGATTCGCAGCACAGGGGCGCCGCTTTCCGGGCCAGATCAAAGAGCGTTTGGGCGTAGAGCCGTATCTCCTTCTGCGCGTGGGCATCCAGCCGCAGTTCCAGAAAGTGAAAGAGATTATGCAGATCGATCTGCCAGTACCACTGGGTATACAGCGAAAGGGGCAGATTGATACGGGCCAGCTCCCGCGCAAGCCCCGCGTCAATCATCGAGGCGTAGGCGGTATACGCCCGCTTCTGTTCGGACGCAAAGGCCGTGCGGAATTCCTCCGCCCGGGCAGGGTCAAGCGCTTCACCGGCGCGGCCCTGCTTGTTATCGCCGCTCTGGAGGGCCAGGTCCTCCGGCCCGGGCAGGTAGAATTCATCCTTCATTACTGAATAGCGGCCCGAAATCTCGTTTACCCGCGCGGTCCGGTGGCGGATCCACTGACGGGCCACGAAGATAGGCAGCTTGATATGAAACGTCAGCACCACCTGCTCAAACGGGGAACTGTGCCCGTTCCGCATAAGGTAATCGATAAGTCCCGCATCCTCGCGGTAACTCCTCGTGCCCGCGCCGTAGGACACCCGCGCCGCCTCCACCACCCGCTGGTCCCCGCCCAGGTAGTCCACCAGCCGCACAAAGCCCTTGTTCAGCACCGGATATTCCCGGTCCAGCGCCGCCTCCGCCTCACTTACCACACAATGCGCCATCGTCTTCCTCCCCCGCAATTCAGCGGCCGTAATTCATTCATTCCACAAACCCCGCTTGGCGCCCCGCGCTTCCTGCTCCAGGGCGCGGAATTCCTCCAAAAACTGGAAGGCAAAGCGCGTGTAAGCGTGCCCATAGCCCCCCCGAATCAGGGCGGCGTTGAAGCAGTCCCCGTCTCCCGTATAGATATAGGCCAAAAGCCGCCCGTACCGGTCCCGGAAGTCCCAGTCAAAGGCCAGATACACCGTCCGCCCCAAGAGCCGCGTCTTGGTAAACTCGCTCGCCTCCCGGCCAAAACGCTCCACCGGACGGGAGGGATGCACGGTTTCAGGGGTATCCACGCCGATGAGCCGGATCGTTTCAGTTTCCCGCAAGCCGCCCTGGGGACCGGTAATGCGGACCTTCACCGTGTCGCCGTCAACATGGCCCGTAACTTCGGCCTTGGTCATCCGGCGAATGTCCCCCGCGGCGTACCGGGCAAGCCCCGCCTCGTTCACCCGGTACAGCGGGGAGGGTTCCTCGCGGACGGGAGCGGCGGCGGCGGACGGCGCGCCCGGTTCAGGAGGGCGGCATACCGTGCAGGGACCGTAACCGGCGCGTATGGCGGCGGAAAGGGACAGGGCGCTTTTCGAGCTGCGGAGCGAGGAGCAGGTCTCGCGGTGGTACTTCGAGCCGGTGTTGGTAACAAAGACGGCGGGGTCTTCGGCGGCGGCGGGGAGGAGCAGGATAAAGCAGAAGAGCGCGAAGGGACCGGCCCCTCCGCGCCGCCCCTGAAAAAGGCCCGGCATATCAGCGGCGTTTCCGCAGTTTGCGGCGGAGTTTGCGGGCTTCTTTCCGGTCTGGCCGCTTGGGAGCGGGCGCGGCGGAATCCAGATAGACCAGAACCGGCTCGTTGTTGGGCAGGCGCGAGGCGATGAGCAGCCACAAGAGGCCCGCCGCGATCATGAGGAAGCAGAGAATTTGGCCGGTGGTGAAATTCCACAGGGATGAAAACAGCGCCGGAGGTACGCCGTTTGGCGCGAACTCGATCCGGTAGCCCAAGTCCGCATCCGGCTCGCGGAAGTATTCCAGGATAAAGCGGATAAACCCATACCCCGCCAGGTACAGGCCGCTCAAAAATCCCTTAAAGGGCTTCCGGTTCCGGCAGAGCCAGATGATGAGCCACAGCGCCACGCCCTCGAACAGGGCTTCGTAAAGCTGCGAAGGATGCCGGGGCAGGTTCAGCATGGCCGCGCTGTCAGGGATGGGAATCCCCGTCCGCTCCGCAATCTCCCGTACCCAGGCTTCCCCGGCGGAGAAACGCTGGGCGCTGGGGAAGATCATGCCCAGCGGTCCCGCGGTTACCCTGCCGTACAGCTCCCCGTTGGCAAAGTTGCCCAGCCGCCCAAAGGTATAGCCCAGGGGAATGCTGGCCGCGTACATATCGCCGATTTCGCGGTAATCAAAACGCTTGACCGTAGAATAGATGACAATCGCCAGGATGCCGCCGATCACGCCGCCGTGGTAACTCATGCCCGCAAGCCCGGTGAACTGCCCGTTGCGGAACGGCCAGATGATCAGCCACGGCTGGCGCAGGTAGATGTCGCTGGTCTCGTATACCAGGGTGGCGAAGAGCCGGGCGCCGAGGAGCAGGGCGAATATACCCCAGCCGAAAAGCCCGGACAGCTCATCATCGGTCATAGGGAAACGCCGTTCCCGGATTTGTCTGCGGTAGAGCAGGTAGGCGGCGCCGAAGGCCGCGAAGTACATGAGCCCGTACCAGCGGATAGGCAGGCCGGGAATGATCTCCGGCTTGAGCCAGGGAGGATACAGTACGGCTAATCGCATGAGCACCTCATCCCGCGAGCCTGGTCAGGGCTTAAAGCCCTGGGCCAAGGCCTTGGAAAGTTTGAGTTTAAGGAAATTATTTTCCTTTTTCAGCTTTGAAATTTCAATTTGCTGGGACTTCACCGTTTCCAGCAGGTCCCCCTGGGTCAGCGCCCCGGAGTGCAGGAGTTCTTCCACGTATTCGGCTTTGTTTTCAAAGTCAATCTCCGCCTCCATTGCGGCCTCTTGGAAGCTCTCGTCGATTTCCTGCTGGTTCAGGGCGAATTCCTCCTCCTTGGCGCCGAGTATCTTATCGGCGATCCGGTAGATGCCCTGGGCCAGGATGGACTGCGGCTTGTAGAGCACGATGGGCAGCCGGGAGGCCAAGGCCGTGTCCTGCAAGCCGTCCCGGTAGAGCGCCCCCAGGTGTTCTATCTTGATGCCCAGGTATTCCTCGCAGGAGCGCCGTATCTTCAGGGCGACATCGCCGTCTTTGGGGTCGCCGATCATGTTCATGATCAGCCGGGGATGAAAATGCCGCACCTTTTCCGTGTATTTTTGAAAAGACGCCGGGTCCAGCCGCTCGATTTCCTTCAATAATTGGGGAATGTAGAGCTTCTGATGGCTGGCGCCGTCTTTCCGGGTCTGCTCCAGATAGGTATACGCGCCGGTTCCCTTGGTGAACAGCGTATACATGAGCCTGAACGCGGAGTTTTTAAGGAACACATAGGCGTTGAGGATGGCGGTTACCGCCGGGGCGCTGACGATGATCCCCTGGCCTGAGAGGAGGAAGAAGTCCAGGATGGATTGATGCGTACCGGCTCCCAGGTCCAGGATCAGGATGTCGGTGTCTTTTTCAAGGCCCAACAGCCGCTTGATCAGCATTCTGCGCTGGGTGGGCTTGAGGTTGGCCATGCCGGGAATTTCGCCGTCCCCAGGGATGAAGCGAAGGCCCGGCACGTCGGTATCGGAAATGATCTGGGAGAAATCCGACCGCGTATCGTTCAGGAAGGTGCCGATTCCCGACTTCAAAGCCTGCCGCCCGATGACCAGGTGCAGGTTCGACGCGCCCAAGTCCAGATCGGCCAGCACGACCCGCTGTCCGGCCTGGGCAAAGGCCACGGCGAGATTCGCCGCGGCCAGGGATTTACCCACTCCTCCTTTACCGCTTGCTATTGGAATTATCCGCATGATCAACCTCCGGGGCTCTGCGCGTCGCCCGGTCTTGCCCGCGCCCCCGCGTTCCGCAGCAGGAGCGCTCCCGCCGCGGAACCAGCGTCCGCAAGGATGGACAAACCGGCTCCCATGAGCGCCAGCAGCCCTTTGCGATCATGGATCAGGGAAAACACGGACGTACTCCGCAGGGAAAAGAAGAGCCATCCCAGGGCGGCGGCCAGCACCACCCCTTTCCCCGCCGCGTAGAGGGCCACATACGTCCGGTACACGGAAAACCGCCGCCATATAAAGAGGCTCATAAGGGGAAACAGGGCGTTCGGCGCGGCGAGCGTGAGGTAGGGGAAAGCCATTCCCCCGGCGCCGTTCATGGAAGGCATGGCGGACACCATAAAACCGACAAGGGCCAGCAAACGGACGCAATCATAATAGAAAACAAGCGCCCTCAGGGGCCGGTAGACTTCCATACATAAAAATCTAAAGAGCTGCGGGGAGAGGGTCAAGGGGGCAGGGAGCCACTCTCGGATTCCACGCCGCCCGTCTGGTGGAGCTGATGGAGAAGCGCGGGGTGGTTGGTCCGGCCCAAGGTTCCAAGCCCCGCGAGCTGCTCCGGGGGAGCTGACGGGGGCCGAAGCGCCGTGCTGCTTCTCCGCGTTATGAGGAAGCGACAGCGGGCAGATACAGACCTGTTATATGAAGTATCCCCCTACATTGTTTTATTCTGAATTTTGACAACGGGTAAAATCTTTAAAGTTTTTTTTATACAATATTCAGGATTCTTAACTTTTATATTAAAAGTCAAGTCCCCTTCATTTTGTAAAATCAAACCATTGAATTCTAATATTAATCGAGTAGATTTACTACTTTGAAAATTAATATTAGCCGGCATTGGAGGAACAATGATTCTGGAATTTTGTACTACAGTCATTTCGGCTTCATAAACATCTTGCGTATCATTCTCTTTGTCAAAAACACACACAAGTGTTATATTCGGTATAACCATTGGAAGCCCAATTGGTTGGATTACACCTTCAAATAAATTGATCAAAGAAATCATATTGACTCTTGAATCGATTATTGCCTTCTCGCACAAGAAAACACCTGTTTCTTTCATTACAAGCCTCCTGTATGCAATATGACTTTCGGTGGTTCATGTTGTACATTTACAACCTGATAAGTCTCTTTGGACCCGTTATTCACAATTTTAATAACATCTTTTAGAAACATAAAATATTTATAATCAAGATCATCAATAAATGGGTTAGAGAATGAAGTCTCTAAATAAACTACCAGAATATAAACATACGAAAACCCATATACATTTGTACTTATACATTGTATATGTTCTTTAATTTCATTTATAACCTCATCTTTATTATTATGAGATAATTTTAAAATATTCAACACATTTTTTCGCCGCAATCCATCTACAATATAGCCTGGCGTATTAGCAAAAAAGAGTAATTCGTTAATATCTTTTAAAACTTCTTCTGTAAACCACATTACTTATCAATCCTATAAAATTCGGTCTTTATATCGCTTGTAAAATAAGGACAATTGTTATATGAGTGAACTACTTCACTTCCATTTCCCCATTTACTCAACCTGAATGTGTTATATCTCCGATATTGGTCACATAGAGGATAACATCACCCGGGAAAACATTCTCAATTGTTACATTTATATATGAATCATCTCGGAGTATTTTCCGGATTTCACCTGTAGAAAATATCCGTGTTCGTTTTGAAGCAAATGTCAATCCATGACAATTATATATTCCACTAGGCTGCGAACGCCAAATAGCTCCACCTCATTTATATAATTTCATATATCGCTCATTATCATGAGTATCTCTATAAGGTAATATACCATTATACTGTTCATTTTCAATATGATTATTAAGCCTTGTTGCAAGATCAATCTCCACAACTCCTCCTTTATCAAACTATTAACTCATTATGCTACTTTAACATTTATTTTGCAAGTACCTTGATATGAAAAGCGTATGGTTTTTCATACACAAATAAAATTTTCTCAAAAATTTGTGGATATTTCGCCTAACTAACCTATATTGACGCAGTGCTGCGGCATGGCGCAGCGCACGTAATCCCCACAATGAGCGCCCGGCTATTCTTCGAGAGGGATTGCTGGGTATAATACGCCATGACCCTTGCTGACGTGGTGATTGTGCTCTGCCGGCCTTCGGAGCCGGG
>JAITHH010000307.1 GCA_031280065.1 Treponema sp.
GGCGCGGATGTGGGCTGCCGGTATAAGGCTTGTCCGCAAGAACGATGTACGGTATGCTACACTCATGCCGGGGAATAAAAGCGGAGGGACCAAGTTTGCCGTTAGAAGGCAGGGAAAACTCAAAGAGCCAGAGGAATACCGGGTAATCCTCCTCAACGATCACTATACCACCATGGACTTTGTCGTCGAGATACTCATAGAGGTCTTCCATAAGAACGAAGAAGACGCCAACCGGATCATGATGGACGTACACCGGAAAGGCCGGGGCGTGGTCGGAGTCTACCCCTTCGACATAGCCCAGACCAAGGCCGCGCAGGTTCACACCATGGCCCGTAAACATGAATTTCCCCTGCGCTGTATTGTCGAACAAGCCTGAAAAGGGGTTTACTATAAAAAATCATCAGGAGTTGCCATGAAAATCAGCCGCCACGTGCAGGCGATTATCAACGCCGCCTATAACGAAGCCCGTATGAGGAACCACGAATACCTGACCCCTGAACATATCCTCTACGCGGCCCTGGCCTTTGACGAAGTGCAGGGCATATTGACGTCCTGCGGCGCCAACTTGAACCAGATTAAAGTCGATATCGGCTCCTATATTGAGCAGAAAGTGCCCGTGCTGGATAATACCGAGCCCACCCAGACCGTGGGCTTTCAGAGCGTCCTCCAGCGCGCCATACTGCAAAGCCAGTCTTCCCAGAAGGAAACCCTCGATGTGGCCGACATCCTCGTCTCCCTCTACGATGAAGAGCGTAACTACTGCGCCTACTACCTGCGCAAAGTGGGGATTACCCGCCTGGAATTGCTGGAAAACCTCTCCCACGGCGGCTACAGCGCCCCGGAGGAAGCCTACAGCTTCGGCAGGTCCCGGGGCGGCAGGGAAGACGCCCCGGATGAGAACGCCGATTCCGCGCAGCGGGGCCGGAACGCGAAAAAGAGCGCCCTGGAGAAGTACGCCTCCGACCTCACCGCCCTGGCCCGTGAGGGCAAACTCGAACCGGTCATCGGCAGGAACGCGGAATTGGAACGCACCATCCAGGTACTCTGCCGCCGGCTCAAGAACAACCCCGTGCATGTGGGCGATTCAGGCGTGGGTAAGACCGCTATCACCGAAGGGCTTGCCCAGCGCATCGTGAGCGGCCATGTCCCCCCCACGCTGCGGAACTTCAGCATCTTCTCCCTGGACATGGGCGCCCTGATAGCGGGCACCAAGTACCGGGGCGACTTTGAAGACCGGGTAAAGCGCGTGGTGGAGGAAATGCTGAAAAAACAGCGGGCCATCCTCTTCATCGATGAGATTCACACCCTGGTGGGGGCAGGCGCCGTTTCAGGCGGGGCCATGGACGCCTCGAACCTCCTCAAACCGGCCCTCACCTCGGGTAAACTCCGCTGCATCGGCTCCACCACCCACGAGGAATACGGCAAATTCTTCGACAAAGACCGGGCCCTGTCCCGGCGCTTCCAGAAGATCGACATCAGCGAGCCCGGCGAGCATGACGCTATCGCCATCCTCCAGGGGCTGAAATCCAAATACGAGGATTATCACCATGTCCGCTACAGCGACGAGGCGGTGGAAGGGGCCGTGCGGCTCTCCGTCCAGTTCATCACTGAGCGCCGGCTGCCGGACAAGGCCATCGACGTCATCGACGAGGCCGGAGCCTTCGCCCGCATCGAAGCCTTTAAGATCGAGGCGTCCAAACAGACGGATCCTTCCCCGGATTTCAAGCCCTCGCAGGCTACGATCCAGGAGGGGGCGCAGAACAGCGTCGTGGAGATCATCGACGTGGGCCTCCCCCAGATCGAGACGGTCGTTTCCCGGATCGCCCGCGTCCCGGAGCGCTCAGTCGGGGAAAACGAGAAGGACAAGCTGAGGGGTCTGGAGGCGCGGCTCAAGGAGCGGATATTCGGCCAGGATCAGGCGGTAGAGGCGGTGGTCAAGGCGGTCAAGCGCTCGCGGGCCGGTTTCCGGGGCGAAAACAAGCCGGTGGCGAACTTCCTCTTCGCCGGCCCCACGGGGGTGGGCAAGACCGAATTGGCCCGGAGCCTGGCGGACGTGCTGGGGGTGGTCATGCACCGTTTCGACATGAGCGAGTACCAGGAGAAGCACACCGTGTCCCGGCTTATCGGCTCCCCGCCGGGCTATGTGGGCTACGAGGAAGGCGGGCTGCTGACTGACGCGGTGCGGAAGCAGCCCCACGCGGTGGTGCTCCTGGACGAGATCGAGAAGGCCCACCCGGACATTTACAACATCCTCCTGCAAATCATGGATTACGCCACGCTCACGGACAACACCGGGCGCAAGGCCGATTTCCGCAACACGGTGCTTATTATGACCAGCAACGCCGGGGCGCGGGACATCGGGAAGAACCTCATCGGCTTCGGCGAGCGGGTGGCCGGGGAATCGGAAGTGCAGAGCGCGGTGGAACGGATATTCACCCCGGAGTTCCGCAACCGCCTGGACGCGGTGATCCGCTTCGGGCATCTGTCCAAGGACATCATGGCGGCGATCATCGGCAAGGAGCTGGCGCGTTTCCGGGAGCAGTTGGCGGAGAAGAGGGTCAGCCTGGAAGTTACCGCCGCCTGCGTTGAGCGCCTGGCGGAAGAGGGCTACAGCAAGGAATTCGGCGCACGGAATGCGGGCCGCGTGGTGGAAGACAAGATCAAGGGGTTCTTTGTAGACGAAGTGCTCTTCGGACGCCTTGCCCAGGGCGGTTCGGCCCGCGCCGGTTATGAAGACGGGGAATACATCATTACAATACTCGACACCGGGGCGCCCGGCGAGCCGCTGGACGGGACGGAAGAGGATGCGGCAGCGCTCCAGGAGGCGTGATATGCGCCGCCGTCCCCCTCCGGGGCCGGACCCGGACTTCCCCTTTTTGAGTGAATACGACCGCTACTTTTTTCCGCCGCCTGAGACCTGGGGGGACAGCGTGATCGCGGTGGGGGGGAATCTCTCTCCGGGGATGCTGCTTTCGGCGTATGAACAGGGGATATTTCCGTGGTACAACGCGGACGAGCCGATTCTGTGGCAGTCCCCGGAGGCGCGTTTTGTGATCTTCCCGGAACAGCTCCACGTGTCCGCATCCATGGAAAAGGTTTTGCGGAAGGGGGTATTCAGCGTGAGCCTGGACCAGGATTTTCAGGGGGTCATTCAGGGCTGCGCTGAAATGCCGCGTCCGGGTCAGGACGGGACCTGGATATCGGGGGACATTATCGCGGCCTACGGGGAGCTGCACCGGCTGGGCTGGGCGCACTCGGCGGAGGCGTACCAGGACGGGAAGCTGGCGGGGGGCTGTTACGGCATACGGCTGGGAAACGCATTCTTCGGCGAATCCATGTTTGCGCGGACGTCTAACGCATCCAAGGCGGCGTTTCTCAGTCTGGCGCGTTTTCTCTTTGCCGATGAGGTGCGGTTCATTGACTGCCAAGTGCCGACAGAGCATCTCCGCAGTCTGGGCGGGGAAGAGATGGATCGCCTGACGTTTCTGGCGCTGCTGCAGGAAACGCTGGCCTCCCGGAATGTCCGCTGCGAACAGGGCCGGCTCTGGCGGCCTGCGGGCGCGGACCAAGCCGACCGCCGGGGAAACTGGGGCAGGGGAGCCGTGCCGGGCATAATACACACACGAAAGGAGCATAAGAATGACTAAGTACGAAGAAGGGTTAAAATTACTTGAGGAGAAGTTCGGTAACTGCAAAGACAATGTGGTTTCCATTGCGACGATTGCGCGGGATACGGGCGCCGGCGGGAAACCCCGCCCTGTTGTCCGTGATGTGGACGCCTATTATGAAGACGGCGTATTTTATATTACCACCAATGGAAAATCAAGGAAAATGATGCAAATTGAACAAAACCCGGAAGTTGCGTTTTCGGTTTGCAATGAGTGGTTTAACGGCGCGGGAATAGGTGAAAACGTAGGATGGGTGCTTGACCCGAAAAACGCCGGGATAAGGCTTAAACTCCGCA
>JAITHH010000054.1 GCA_031280065.1 Treponema sp.
CTTGCCAGCCTGGAGCCGGACCAGATCGAGGCGATCTCCAGGGAAATCGCTGCGGTGCGGGGCGTTACCGCCGAGGAAGCGGAGGCGATCTACGCTGAATTCCGCTCGCTTTTGGGCGCATCCGCCCGCGCCGGGGAAAATTCCCGCGGCGGTGTGGACGCCGCCCGCCAGCTCCTGTACGCCGCGTTCGGCCCGGAGAAGGGAGAGGCCGTCCTGGAACGGGCCGTCCCCCAGGCCAAGCGGAATCCCTTCGGCTTTCTCGCGGATTTTTCCGGGGAACAGACCGCCATGCTCCTGCGGGAAGAATCCCCCTCGGCGGCGGCGCTGATCCTCTCCCGGCTGCCCCCCGGCCAGTCTGCGGAAACCCTGGCGAACCTCCCCCCGGAGCGGCGGCTGGAGGTGGTCAAGCGCATCGCCCGCCTGGGACAGACCAATGCGGAGATTCTGGAGCGGGTCGCCGGGGCCCTGCGTGAAAAGGCGCGGCACATCAGCGATATGAACGGCAGCGAAACCGTCCCCCTCAATGGCCGGAACGCGCTGGCCGCCATCCTCAAACACGCGGACCTGTCCTTCGGCGGACGGCTCCTGGAGGAGCTTGAAGGCGAAGACCCGGACCTCAGCCAGGACATGAAGGAACGCATACACACCCTGGAGGACGTGATCAAGGCCGAAGACAAGCCCATCCAGGAAAAGCTGCGGTCCATGAGCGACCGGGACATCATGCTCCTGTTGAAGGGCCAAAGCGGGGAATTCACCGAAAAGATACTTTCCAATGTCTCGGCCAGCCGCCGGCGGCAGATTCGGGAAGAGGGCGATATTGCCGGCCCGGTACTCAAACGGGACGCCGGCATCGCGGCGCGGGATTTTCTGGCCTGGTTCAGGCAGAAGCGGGAAGAAGGCGGCATAATACTCATGGATGATAAGGATGTAATCGTATGAACACTCCATTGCGGGCCGGACAGGTCCTGGACAGCGGGTTTGAGGTGCTGGAAATCGTGGATTTGGCGGAATTGGACGCCCTGGGCATTTGGGCCCGGCACCGGAAAAGCGGGGCCGAGGTCTTCCATATCCTCAACGGCGACAGTGAAAACCTCTTCGCCTTTGCCTTCGCCACGCCGCCCCAGGATTCCACCGGCGCCGCGCATATCCTCGAACACTCAGTCCTCTGCGGCTCGGAGAACTACCCCCTCAAGGACGCCTTTCTCGTGCTGGCTCAGGGGAGCCTGCAAACCTTCCTCAACGCCTGGACCTTCCCGGACAAGACCCTGTACCCGGCCAGCTCGGTGAACGAGCGGGACTACTTCAACCTCATGGCGGTGTACGGCGACGCGGTATTCCGGCCCCTGCTCTCGAAATGGACGTTCCTCCAGGAGGGCCACCGGCTGGTTTTTACCGAACCCGGCCAGGGCCGTAAACTCGCCATAACCGGGGTGGTTTATAATGAGATGAAGGGGGCCTACTCCTCCCTGGACGCCTACGCGGGGCTGTGGTCCCTCAAGTCGGTACTCCCGGACACGATCTACGCCCTGGAATCAGGCGGCGATCCCCAGCGGATCCCCGATCTTACCTGGGAGGGGCTGCGGGCCTTCCACCGCGCCCGTTATTCCCCGGCGAACTGCCGGATATTCCTGGCGGGGAACATTCCCACGGAAAAGCAGCTCGCCTTTCTCAATGAACGGTTCCTCGCCCCCCTGCCCGCGGGCGAGGCCGCGCCGCGGGTTACGCTCGCAAAGCCCTGGGAGCAGCCGCAGACGTTCCGCGTTCCCTGCCCTGCCGGGGCGGAGCGGAAGGGGGCGGTGTTCCTCTCGTGGCGCTGCGGGGACGCGGCGGACTGCCATGAGACTATCGCGCTGGCCGCGCTGACCGAGGCGCTCCTGGGACACGACGGTTCTCCCCTGACCAGGGCCCTTATCGAGTCGGGGCTGGGGGAGGACCTGGCGCCCTGCACCGGCCTTGAAGCGGAGATTCGGGAGACGGTGTTCTCCGTTGGGCTGCGGGGCGTGGAAGCGGAAGCGGAGGGGGAGGATACCGGGTTCAAGGCGGAGCAGATCGAGCGTTTGATACTGGATGAGCTGCGGCGGCTGGTCCGCGAAGATATTCCCCCGGCGGAGATTGAGGCGGCCCTGCTTTCCATGGAGTTCGCCAACCGGGAGATACGCCGTTCCGGCGGGCCCTACTCCCTGGTGTGGATGCGGCGCAGTCTCCGGGGCTGGCTTCACGGGACAACGCCCTGGAACGGCCTGCTTTTCATGCCGGCTTTTACCGGACTGAAGCGCCGCCTTGCCGAAGACCGCCGTTTTTTTGAAAAGCTCATCGAGAAATACCTCCTGGACAATCCCCACCGGGCGCTGGTAACGCTGGAGCCGGAGGCTGATTACCTCCAGAAGCAGGAGGCGGCCCTGGCCGAAGAACTCGCCCGGATGGAAGGGGCGCTTTCCGCGGGAGAACGGCGGGCCATTGAGGAGGAGGCCGGCGCGCTTGCCCGGTTTCAGAGCGAGGGGGACAGCGCCGAGGCGCTGGCAGCGATTCCCCACCTGTCCCGGCGGGATTTGTCCGGGGAGATCGACCGGGTTCCCCGTGACGTGTACGACGCCGGGGGAATTCCGGTGCTGGCCCACGAGATATACGCCAACGGGATCAGCTATGGGGACTTCGCCTTTCCGCTGGATACGCTGACGCCGGAGGATTATCCGTGGCTGCCCCTCTATTCCCGCGCGGCGGTTTCCATGGGTCTTCCCGGTATGGATTACGCCGAAGTTTCCAGTCTGATGGCCCGGCTGACCGGGGGGTTCTACACAGCGCTCGAGACGGGCGCTTCCCTGCCTGGAGTCTCCCGCGCCCAGGCCTGTCCTTCGGGCGTGCTGGATATAACGGGCCGGGACTGGATGGTGTACCGGCTCAAGGCGCTTGATGAGAAAAACGCCGGCGCGATGGATTTAGCCCTGCGCCTGGTTCTGGAGGCAGATTTTTCAGATCACCGGCGGCTTCGGGACCTGGTTCTGGAAATGAAAAACGAGCTGGACGCCAGCCTCGCCCCGTCGGGCCATTACTATGCCGCGAGCCGGGCGGGCAGGATGTTTTCCCGGTCCCGAACCCTGGACGAGGTATGGAACGGCCTGGAACAGCTCCGCTTTATTCATGCGGTTGCCGAATACGAGATCGCTGAAATCGCCGCGAGGCTTTGTGCGCTGCGGGACCGGATCGCCGCCGGGGGGCTTATCGCCAATATCACGGGGTCCGCCGCGTCCGTCAAGGCGGGCGCTGCGTACATCGGCTCGGCGTGGAGCCGGTTCGGCCCTCCCCGGCCCCGGAATCCCGCCTGTGAAGACGCCGCCGCCTTTTCCGCGGTCATGCGGCTTGCCCCGGCGAATACCGGCGGTGCGGCGGAGGTCTATGCATCTCCTTCGCTGCAAGTCGGTTTTGCCGCCTTGGTTCTGCCGGGGGCGTCTTTCACCTCCCGGGAGCACGCCGCGGAGATAGCGCTGGCCCACGAGCTTTCCACCGGCGCGCTGTGGGAGCGGATCAGGATGAAAGGCGGCGCGTACGGGGCCTTTGCCCAGGGAGACGGCGTGGAGCGGCTGTTTTCGCTCTCAACCTACCGCGATCCCGATCCCCTCGCGTCCCTGGAAGCCCTTGGCGCTGTTCTACAGGAGCGGGCGCAGCAGGATTCAGACGGGGAATCACTGGAAAAGGCCATCATCGGCTGCTATGCCAAGGAAACCCGGCCCCGTACGCCTGTGGAGCGGGGGTTTGGGGACTTCTGCCGCTTCCTCCACGGCATAGACAACGGGCATCGTGAACGGAGGCTCCGCGCCCTCACCGGCGTTTCCGGGGAGGAGCTTGCCGAAGCGGCCCGGAGGCTTGCGTCCAGTCTGCCCGCGCCGCTTCCGGTGATTATCGCCGGGACCGCCGCTGCGGACCGCGCCGCCGCCCAGCTCGGTGTAAGGGTGATGGAGCTTCCGGCGTGATGTCCAGCAATTCCGCATGGAGAATTGCTATCGGAAAAAGGACAGCCTAAAAGATTCATTTGGGGGCCTGTCTGCTGGTGAAAATGGAACCTCCCCGGAGGGTCCCCTCCATTTTCACCACACTGCCGCTCTCCTTGATAAGCAACTGAAACGGCTTTATAGTGGGCTCATGGAAGTAATAAAGATTATTGCCGCTCCGGTGTGCGGTATTATCGGCGCCATGCTGGTGGCTTTTATTAACAATAAAAACACCGATAGAAAATTCCACAAACTCTTCTCGAATCACTTACACGGCTTGGCGCAATATTTGAAAGTGTTGAATTCGGCGCTCTTGAAAAAGCAGGTCATTGACGAAATAGACAAACAGCGGCTTGACAACGAGGCCGATAATATCTGCGGGCAATAAGCCTGTCCAAAGTAAGCGCGTTATCTCCTTTCCGGCGTGATGTCCAGCAATTCCGCATGGGGGGCATACGAGCGCTACGCTACGCCGCATTGTTAGCTCAACGCCCTGCGGGCGCGTTTATTGGGCCGCGCACTGCTCAGGCTAAAGCCTTCGCGCATTTGTGTTAATAGGGGGTATTACGAGCGCTACGGCGGGCCGCATTGTTTGGTCAACGCCCTGCGGGCGCGTTTATTTGGCGTGGGCCGTTAAAAAGGCGTCCACCGCGTCTAATGCGGCGGTAACTTCGGTCTGATTCCAGCCGAAGGCGGTGCTATTGGCTGTGTCGGACAGCCCGGTTTTCCATATTGGCAGGTGTTTTCCTCGCCGCCGAATTGTTCTCCGCATTGGGGGTAAAACAGGGAGTCCTCGTCCAGATCGGTTCCGCAGTGTTTACAGCGCCGGGTTGTTTCTTCTTCCCGGAAACGTTCTTTTTCGGCAGCCTGCTGTTGAAACTGCTGGTTTAGGTCTTCGTTTTCAGCCACTGGTTAATCCTCCGTTTTTTCGAGTTTTACCACTACAGCCGTACAGCTGCCGTCTGTATTGTTGGCGATTGCCTTTTCAACAATTAATTGCGCAGTCTCCACCGGGCTGGAACAGGAGGCAAGCATTTCTTCCAGTTCATCATCGGCAACAAAGCCGTAAACGCCATCGCTGCACATAAGGAAAATATCCCCTGCCACGGCAACGGACGGCGAAAACCGGCTTTCCACGCTGATTTCCGCCAGCCCCGCGCCCAGGGTGTTGGTGATGATGTTTTTTGCCGCACCCGGAACAACACTGGAAAGGGAATCGTCATGGGAGATCTGCTGTAAAAAACCGTTGCGAATCCGGTAGACCCGGCTGTCCCCGGTGTTGAAATACCAGCAAGCGCCGTTTTGTATAGTTGTTCTACTTTACAAAATAAAAAATCCCCGCGGCAGAGCCGCGGGGTATTGAAGATTTCACCTTGAAAGCATTGCGTTTGTGGGGGAACAAATCCCCCACACCCCCAGTATTTACGCCCCAGAGGGGCGGG
>JAITHH010000188.1 GCA_031280065.1 Treponema sp.
CTGCTTATGGACAGGGCTTACGCCGGTTACAGCACCAGGCTAACCACGTGGGAATTAAGGTTTACCCCGGTTGTTCCGCCAAAGAAAAATCTGAAGCATCCATGGGAATATGACCGGGAACTGTATAAAAGGCGGAATGAGACAGAGCGGTTTTTCCGAAGGGTAAAGAGCTTCCGGGGGATTTTCACCCGTTACGATAAACTTGACCGCGTGTTTACAGCCTTTATTTATCCGTCCGTTATTTGTACCGCTTTGCGTTGTGTGAACACGCCCTAAGTAAACCCGCGGTCTATATCACGGGAGGCACTTCATATTGTCGAAGGTATATTCTCAGAGGACAGTGGCTAGAGGCTCTTGAGCGGTGCCCGTTCCGGCTTGTCTTTGCTGTTCCCGGTTGCGCTTTTTAGCGGCTTTTTTGTAGGCCCTCAAATCATTTCCGGCGGACACTACACGCCGCGCTTCATTATTTGTACCGTACCTGTTTTTAGTGTTCCGCTATCCGGCATATCGCGGGGGGCGGCAGCCAGCCGGTTTCTGGACACGGCTAATCGTAGTTACTGCCGAACCCCAGAGCGGGTACGCTGTTTTCCCGGCGGTATTCCCTGGGGGATAAACCGGTCAGGGTTTTGAAAACCCTATTGAAGGTTTGCAGGGAATTGAAACCGGAACGGAAAGCCGCTTCGGTAACCGGCATATTTGACTCGATGAGGTATCGCTTCACAAAATTAACCCGCGTCTGGGTTAGGTATGCCTGGAAAGAATGTCCGGTATGCTTTTTAAAAAAGCGGGTAAAGTAGAATTTATTGAAGTGAAAGGCTTCCGCGGCAGCTTCGAGCGTAAGGTCCGGGTCGTCAAAATGCTTAAACACAAACGCAAGGATCTGCTTTGAACGGGAAGAGCGGGTCTGGGGATACGTTTTTGGTATTTCCCGCAGTATAACCAGCATGAGTTCATAGACTTTTGCTTTCACCGCAAGCTGGTATCCGGGCAGTTTTTTCCTGTATTCCCAATCTATTTCCCGGAGCAATGCCTGTAAACGGGTATAAACCGGAGCTTTCAGCAGCTTTTTGCCCAGCACCGGATTATGAAAGACGCAGTCCCGGACATGCACAAAGCCTTCATCAAAAAAAGTAATATCAAACTGCATCCCCAAAATCGCGGTTCCCGGAGCGGGATCAAAGAACCCGTGGATGAGTCCCGAATTGATCATGACCAGATCCCCCATGGAAATTTCGTATATCCCGCCGTCCGCCGAAAGATACATCCCGCCTTTGGTGATGGAAACTATCTCAAAACAATCATGCCAATGCGGGGGAAACGATACTGTTTCACTGCTCCAAACAGCAAAGGGAAAGGTAATCTCAAGCTGTTTTTTCTCCCGCCGGGAACTGCTGACCCCCCGGGCAGGTTTGAGCCCCATTGCGTTTTCCCCGTTTCGGACTCCCATAGAACCGCCGGTTAGATACTCTTAAATCCGCGGACACTTTTGATAGTGCCCCAGGAATCAGTATTTCCCCCAAGGAAGCGCTGATTAAAACTGAACCGCAGAAAACACCCGCCTGCTTGCCCTGCCTACAGCAGGCAGGCGCAATCTGCGGACACTGCTCCAGACGCCGCGCCGGACCTTTGGTCCGCCATCAGCGCTGCCCCAGGGTGATTTCAATTTCCCCCGCCCCCGCTGCGGGGACGAGCGCGTCCTTGTCCCAGCGGGCTCCGCCAGTTTTTTGCGGCGCTTCCATGCCGTGCAGACGCAGACGCCAGTTTGTCAGGCCCTCCGCGGTAACGAGGACCCTATTCCCGTTCCGCGCCGCCGTGACGGTTCCGCGCCTGTCCGCGTCCGCACTATAAATCGCGGCAAAAGCGGTCTTGCCGTCTTCCAGGGCAAAGAGGTTGAGCGCCGTGTCCGCCAGGTAGTCATACACCACCTGCCCGCCCGCAGCCTCGCCGGTGGCGATGATGCTGTTGCCCCTGGCCATCAGGGGGAGATTCATGTAATCACAGGTCTCTTCGTACCAGCCGCCGGAGCGGCGTTTTCCGTCAAGAAAACCAACCCAGTTTCCCTCGGGCAGGTAGTACCGGACCCTGCCGGTGGAAGAAAATACCGGCGCCGCCAAGAGCGAATCCCCCAGCATATATTGGCGATCCAGAAAGCCCGCCACCGGATCCCCCGGAAAGACCAGGAACATGGGCCGCATCATGGGCAGCCCCTCCTGGTGGGTGTACACCGCCTGGCTGAAAAGATAGGGCATGAGGGAGCATTTGAGCTTGGTAAAATGACGCAGCACCGCCACCGCTTCCTCATCAAAGAGCCAGGGAACCCGGTAGGATGAATTGCCGTGGAGCCTGCTGTGGGTGGAAAGCATCCCAAAGGCAACCCAGCGCTTGTAAAGGTCCGCAGGGGCCTTGTTTTCAAAGCCCCCCATGTCGTGGCTCCAGAAGCCGAACCCGCAGGAAGCCAGGGAAAGCCCTCCCCGCAGGGATTCCGCCATGGATTCATAGCTTGCCACGCAATCCCCGCCCCAATGAACCGGGAAACGCTGCCCCCCGGCGGTGGCGGACCGGGCGAACACCAAGGCGTTGCCGGCCCCCCGTTCGCGCTGGAGCAGTTCAAACACGGCCCCATTGTAGAGCTGGGTGTAGTAGTTGTGCATCCCCGCAGGATCCGCGCCGTTGGCGTAGACCACATTATCTACGGGAATACGTTCCCCAAAATCGGTCTTAAAGGTATCCACCCCCTGATCCAGGAGCCGTTTCAGTTCCCCCTGATACCAGCGCGCCGCATCGGGGTTGGTAAAATCCACAATCGCCATACCCGGCTGCCAGTCGTCGGTTTGCCAGACGCCGCCGTCCTTCCGCATGATGAAGTAACCCCGCTCCATCCCCTCGTCAAAGAGCCGGGAACGCTCCGCAATATAGGGGTTGATCCACACGCAGACCTTGAGCCCCTTGCCGTGGAGCCGCTTCAACATGCCTGCGGGATCAGGGAAGACATCCGGGTCCCATTCAAAGTTACACCAGTGGTTTCCCTTCATCCAAAAGCAGTCAAAGTGGAACACATGGAGGGGTATATCCCGCTCCTTCATGCCGTCAATGAACGAATTAACCGTTTTTTCATCATAATCGGTGGTGAAAGACGTGGTAAGCCAGAGCCCAAAGGACCAGGCCGGCGGCAGCGCGGGCTTTCCCAGCAGGGCGGTATAGGTTTTGAGGGCCTCCGCGGGGTTTTCCCCGCCGAAAAGATAGTACTCAAGCCGCTCCCCGGGGACGCTGAACTGTACCCGCTCGACCTTTTCCGCGGCAGCCTCAAAGGAAACTTTGCCGGTATCGTTCACCAGCACGCCGTAGCCGTTGTCCGAAAGGTAGAAGGGGATGTTTTTATAGGCCTGCTCGGAACTGGTTCCCCCGTCCAGGTTCCATATATCCACCACCTGCCCGTTTTTAATGAACGGGGTAAAGCGCTCCCCCAGGCCGTAGACACATTCGCCCACCCCCAGGGAAAGTTCCTCCTTCACGTAACAGGAACCGTTGTCAAAGCGGACGTACCCCGCGCTCCGCCATCCGCTCCGGGTGAGGAACCGGTCCCGATGATAAAACGCGGCGTTCCATTCGTCCCCCTGCTGAATGACCACGGCGGTTTCCCCAGAGACCAGACGGATCGTTTCCGCGTCCTCTGAAACCTGCCCGCAGAGGGCCTTCCCCTCAATAAAGGCGGGGGCCTGTTTCTTAAATCCCCGGTGGTGGGTGATCCGTACTCCAATGACGTTTTCCGCGGGGGAAAAGAAGCTGATAGTCAGGGTGAGGCCGCCCAGGTCCTTCCTGCCGCTTCCGGCGCGGCAGCCCGCGTACACCTGAATCTCCCGCGCTCCGGCGGTAACGCCGGTTATACCCGCCGCCTGGTACAGCGCGCAGTCTTCCCGCACGAGCCAATAGCCGTTTGTAAATTTCATAGTTTCTCCTTATCATTTCGTTAATATTCCGTCAAGGAGTACGGCTGGGGGTTCCACCCCCACACCCCCGCTGGGGGGACATCGAACCGCAGGTTCGCCCCCCCAGTCCCCCCGGAGGGCTTGGCTGTGCGCCCATTGCAAACAACGCGCCGCCCTCTTCCGTCTTGTCCTTTCCCGGTTTGTTCCGTTATAATAGAACAAATATGAGCGTATTTCGGGCCCCAGGGCCGCTGCTGGTTTTTTGTCTGTTACAAGTTGGGATTTCCGCCTATTCCCAGGAGATCATCACTGCGGAGCGGTATCTGGAGACCGTGGCCGAACGCTACGGGCAAGTGCGGGACTATGAAGCGCGGATCGCCATCCGGTCGGGGAACACCGACATGTACGGAACCGTGATTCACCTGGTTCCCTCGTTCCTGCGGATTGATTTTACCACGCCAGCGGGCCAGGTGATCGTCTTTAACGGGGAGCTTTTGACCGTCTACCTGCCTGAATACCGGGCCGTGCTGAACCAGTCAGTCAGTTCAAGCCGCCGTTCCGGGAGCGCCGGGGCTTCCTTGGCCAGCGCCCAGGGCTTGACCCTGCTCCGGCGCAACTATGTGCCCGCATTCGTTACCGGCCCTGAGCCTGAACCCCTGGAGCCCGGTTCCAGCGAAATGGCGGTCAAACTGCGGCTTACCCGGCGATCCATCGCCGAAGGCTTCCGGGAGATCATTCTGAGCGTCAACCCCGCAACCAGGCTGATCCGGCGCATGGAAGGCCGGACCATCACCGAAGGGACGGTCCGCTTTGATTTTACTGAAATCAAGACAAATCAGGGAATTCCTGAACAGCGGTTTATCTACGATTCGCCCGCGTCGGCCAATATGTATAATAACTTTTTATTCAAAGATACCGATTGAAAAGGTAAATATGGACTAAATCCCGGCGGGAACTTCCGCCGGAGGAGGAATTCGGTGGAATCCCTGGGAGAAAAACTACGAACCGCCCGCGAAGATAAGGGCTATAGTTACGATCAGGCAAGCCGGGAGACGAATATCGCCGCCCGTTATCTGGAAGCGCTGGAAAAAGAAGATTTTGCTAAGTTTCCCGGCGAGCCGTATCTGCTGGGCTTCCTGCGGAACTATGGCGATTATCTTGGATTGGACGCGCAGGAACTGCTCAACCTCTACCGGGCCTTGAAGATACAGGAGCAGCCGGTTCCTGTGGAACAGCTCCTGCGGGGTTCCCCGCAAACGCCGAAGATCATCCGTATCATCGTGATCCTTGCGCTGGCTTTGGGGGCGGCGGGTACGGGCGTTTACTTCATTATCAACGCGCCCCGCAAGGAAGTTTCCCAGACCGTCGAAGTCCGCGCTCCAATTACGCTGACCATGGACGGGCCCTTCCTGGAACGGCGGCTTTACCAGGGCGACATGGTGCTCATCCCCATGGAGAATAGCCAGCTCAAGCTGACCCTGGCTCATCTGGGCGAAACCGTAACCATCACGACCCCCGCCGGCCAGGAAATCCTCGACCTCGGCATGGAAGTGATGGTGGACCTCAACATGGACGGCACGGGAGATCTGCGGATAACCGTGGCGGACTTTGTAAAAAACGATTCCGCTTCGGGCGCGGTGGTCCGTTTCGATCTGGAGAATCTTCCCCCAGCCTATGACGCCGGGCCGGACGCCGCGTCAGGCGACCCCGCAGTCTCCCCAGGCGCCCAGGCGCTCTCCTCCGCGCCGGTGTATTTTACCTCCGTCAACCCCTATCCCTTTACCCTCCAGGCGGCTTTCCAAGGCTACTGTATGTTCCGCTGGCAGATTCTGGGGGAACGGGACAGGCCGGGCCGGAATGAGCAGTATTTTCAGCGGGGAGAAGACCTGAACGTCCAGGCCCAAAACGGCATCCGCCTGTGGCTGTCCAACGCCGCGTCGGTCAAGCTGCAGCTCATCGGCGGCGGGCGCGATGTCCCCGTAGAGCTTGGCGGCCCGGGGGAAGTCGCGGTGGCCGACATCCGCTGGGTCCGGGACGAAGAAGGCCGCTACCGTTTAGTGCTGCTCTCCCTGGACTGATCCGTGCGCTACTTCCTGGACCCCTTTGGCTGTGTCAAGAACCAGGTTGACGCCGAAACGATGATGGCCCTACTGGATGCGTCCGGCTGGGAGGCGGTCAAAGCGCCGGAAGCGGCGGACCTGATCATCGTGAATTCCTGCGGCTTTATCGAGAGCGCCAAGCGGGAATCGATTGACGCGGTGCTTGCCTACCGCCGGGATTATCCGGGCACGCGGATTCTCCTGGCCGGATGCCTGGCCCAGCGGTATGCGGCTGAACTTTCCCAGTCCCTTCCCGAAGCGGACGGCTTGTTCGGCAACGCCGACCTTTCCCGCATTGTTCAGGCCGCGTCCGCCGCCCTGGAGGGTTCCCCGCAGACGCTCATTCCCCCTGCCCCGCCGCAACAGGAGCCCGTCCAGATGGGCGCGCGTCCGCTCCTTTCGCCGCCGGGTTCGGCCTACGTCAAGATTGCCGAAGGCTGCAATAACCGCTGTTCATTCTGCGCCATCCCCGGCATCCGGGGCCCGCTGCGCTCGCGGCCCGTTGCCAGCGTCCTCGATGAGTGTAAGGCGCTGCTGGCACGGGGCGTCCGGGAACTCTGCCTGATCGGGCAGGACCTGGGTTCCTATGGCCGGGATTTCCCCGCCGCCGGAAGTTCCGCGCCCCTGGTTGAACTCCTCCGCGCCCTGAGCGCGCTGGAAGGCGATTTCTGGGCGCGGCTCCTCTACATCCACCCGGACAACTTTCCCCTGCCCCTGCTGAATCTCTGCCAAGCGGATTCCCGCCTGCTCCCCTATTTTGATCTCCCCTTTCAGCATGGGTCCGCCGCCGTACTCCGGGCCATGAACCGCCGGGGGGACGCCGCTTCGTACCTTGCGCTGATTGAGCGTATCCGCGCCGCCCTGCCTGATGCGGCGATCCGCTCCGCCGTTCTCACCGGCTTTCCCGGCGAGACGGATGCGGATTTCCAGGCGCTGGTGGACTTTCAAGCGCGGGCCCAGTTGGACTGGCTGGGGGTATTCACCTACTCCCGTGAAGAAGACACCCCGGCATACACCATGAAAGGCCGCGTTCCCAAGAAGCTGGCCGCGGAACGGAAGGGGATTATCGAGGAGCGCCAAATACCCCTTACCCAAGCGCGGATGAGCCGCTTCATTGGGCGGGAAATGACCGCGCTGACCGAAGAACGCATCGAAGGAGAAGCGGGCCTGTCCCTGGGCCGTGTTTTCTGCCAGGCCCCGGAAGTAGACGGCGCGGCGGTACTCCATGCGGACCGGGATTTGCGTCCGGGGGAATTTGTCCGCTGTAAGGTCTTTGCCCAGGCGGGCTTTGATCTGGAGGCCGCGGTTCTTGCCGGACGCTGAACCAAGCGCGGACAAAGAAGGCCGCCCCAACGGGGCGGCCTTCTTGTAGCATACGTAACGGGGGCGCCGCCCCCGTACCCCTGCTGGGGGGCCGGGGGCCCCCCCGTCCCCCCGGAGGGCTTGTCCGCGCGTTTATTGCAGACGGCTTAATAGTCCATGCCGCCCATACCGCCCATACCGCCGCCGCCGGGCATGGCCGGGGCTTCCTTCTTTTCAGGGATGTCGGTAATGGCGCATTCGGTGGTCAGCAGCAGACTCGCAATGGATGCCGC
>JAITHH010000251.1 GCA_031280065.1 Treponema sp.
CACATGGAAGATACCGGCGGGGGCAGCATTATCAACATCTCCAGCGTGGTGGGTGAATACGGAAACATCGGGCAGGTCAACTACGCGGCTGCCAAGGCCGGGGTGATCGGCATGACAAAAACCTGGGCCAAGGAATTTGCCCGCAAGGGCGTACCGGTGCGCTGCAACGCCATCGCGCCGGGCTACGTTATGACCGATATTTTGAAAACCGTTCCCCAGGACCTGCTGGACAAATTCGCCGCAGCCACGATGCTGGGCCGCCTGGGACGGCCAGAGGAAATCGCCAATGCCGCGCTGTTTCTGGCCAGCGACGACGCCTCGTATGTAACCGGCACGGTGCTTTCGGTCAACGGCGGGATGAGGCTCTAGTATGATCGATAAGGTCAAAGCATCCGCGGACGAAGCGGTCGCGCCGGTTCAGGACGGCGCGGTTATTATGGCCGGCGGGTTTATGAATTGCGGAACACCCCGGATTCTTATTGACGCGCTGGTAAAGAAGGGCGTGTCCGGCCTTACTATTATCAGCAATGACGCGGGGCTTCCCGGGGAGGGGGTGGGCAAACTGATTTCCTCCGGGCAGGTCAAAACCCTCATTGCCGGCCATGTAGGGCTGAACCCCGAAGTCGCCCGCCGCTCCCAGAGTACCGGGCCGGACCGGCTGGAGCTGATCCTGGTCCCCATCGGCACCATCGCCGAGCGGATCAGGGCCGCGGGCGCGGGGCTGGGGGGTATTCTCACCCCGACGGGCGTGGGGACCGTTGCGGCGGAGGGAAAACAGGTCATCCGGGTGGATGGCAGAGATTATCTCCTGGAAAAACCCCTCCGCGCGGACTTTGCCCTGATCAGGGCTTCCAGGATCGACCGCTTTGGAAACGCCGTGTTTTACGGAACCACGCGGAATTTCAATCCCGTCATGGCAGCCGCGGCGGACTATGTGATCGCCGCAGCCTGCGAGATTGTGGAAATCGGCTCCATAGCCCCTGACGCGGCGCATCTGTCAGGGATATGGGTGAACGCGATTGCGGGAGGGGAAAAGCCGTGACCCACAGAGGAATGAACAGCAAGGAAATTATCGCGGCCCGGGCGGCCAAGGAGTTCAAAGACGGGGATGTGGTCAACCTGGGCATAGGGCTTCCGGCCCTGGCGGCCAATTTTACGCCCCCCGGGGTCAGCCTGATACTGCACTCTGAAAACGGGATGATCGGCATGGGCCCCGCGCCGGAGCCCGGGACGGAGGACGCGGATCTGGTGAACGCGGGGGGAAGGCCGGTAACGGTCCAGACCGGGGGCGTTTTTCTGGACATCTGCGAGTCCTTCGGCATCATGCGGAGCGGGCGGCTGGACGCGACGGTCCTGGGCGCGCTGGAGGTTGATGAGCTGGGGAATTTGGCCAGTTGGATAGTTCCCGGAGGGATGGTATCGGGCATGGGGGGGGCCATGGATCTAGCGGTGGGCGCAAAGAAGGTCATCGTTGCCATGCTCCACACCCAGAACAACAGGCCGAAGATACGGACCCGCTGTTCGCTGCCCCTCACCGCGGCGGGGGTGGTGAAGACGATCATCACCGAGATGGGGGTCATGGAAGTTACCCCCCCAGGGCTGGCGCTGACGGAAATTCACCCTGATTATTCCGTGGAACAGGTGCAGGCGGTCACCGAAGCGCGGCTGATCATCAGCCCGGACTTGAAGCCCATGGAATGGGATGGATAGAGCGGAGCAACGGAGAAGAACCGGATGGAAAGAGAAGTGGTGCTTGCCGGTGCGTGCCGGACCGGGATAGGAAAATTTCAGGGGGCCCTCGCGGGGGTTCCCGCGGTTGACCTTGGGGCAGTGGTTATAAAAGAAGCAATAAAGCGCGCAGGCATAAGCCCTGAACAGGTTGAGGAAGTGTACATGGGCTGCGTCATCCAGGCGGCGCTGGGGCAGAATGCGGCCCGCCAAGCGATGATCAAGGCTGGGCTGCCTGTGGAATCCCCCGCGCTGACGGTGAACGATGTCTGCGGTTCAGGGCTGAAATGCGTGAACCTTGCCGCCGCGCTGGTGGCCGCGGGGGAAGCGGACATTATCATCGCCGGGGGCATGGAAAACATGAGCGCCGCGCCCTACGCGCTGCCCCAGGCCCGGAGCGGCTACCGCATGGGGGACGGCGCGCTGATTGACACCATGATCAAAGACGCCCTGTGGGATGCCTTTGGCAATTACCACATGGGAATTACCGCGGAGCATGTGGCGGCCCGTTATGGGATCAGCCGGGAAGAGCAGGATCAGTTTGCCGCGTTAAGCCAGCAGAAATGTGAACGGGCCATGAGGGCAGGCAAATTCACCGAAGAAATAACCCCGGTTCCGGTGCGCGTAAAAAAAGAACAGACCTTGTTCGCCCTTGATGAATATCCCCGGCAGGGCGTAACCGCGGAAAGTCTTGCGGCGCTGAAGCCGGCGTTTCAAGCCCCCGGCGGCACGGTAACCGCGGCAAACGCATCGGGCATTAATGACGGGGCCGCGGCGGTCGCGGTGATGAGCGCGGATAGGGCGCGGGAATTGGGGGTAAAGCCCCTGGCCCGTTTTACCGCGGGCTCCTGGGCCGGCGTTGATCCCGCGGTGATGGGCTTAGGTCCCGTGGCAGCGGTTCGGAGGCTGCTCAAAAAAACCGGCTTGTCCATGGATGACTTTGATCTGATTGAGGCAAACGAGGCGTTTGCGGCCCAGGCCCTGGCGGTGGGGAGGGAGCTCCGGTGGGACCCGGATCGGGTGAATGTTAATGGCGGGGCTATTGCGCTGGGGCATCCGGTGGGGGCCTCGGGGGCGCGGATTTTGGTAACGCTCTTGTATGAGATGCAAAGGCGGAACGCGAAACGGGGGCTGGCCGCCCTGTGCGTTGGGGGAGGCATGGGCGTGGCCGCCGCGATAGAGGCGGTGTAAAAAACGCCATAACTTAAGGGGGTGCGGGGGGGCCGCGCACTGCTCAGGCTAAAGCCTTCGCGCATTTGGGCTAATAGGGGGTATTACGTGCGCTACGCCGTGCCGTATAGCTCGTTCAACGCCCTGCGGGCGCGTTTACTGGGCGGGGGTGGAACCCCCGCAGAGGAGAACAAGAGATGCGATATGCGGAACTTTCAATCGGGCAGCGGATAAGCCGCACGAAAATTTTCACCGACGGGGATGTGCGGGACTTTGCCCGGATCAGCGGCGACATCAATCCGATTCATCTGGATGATGATTATGCTGCGGCCGGGGCCTTCGGGAAACGGGTCGTTCACGGTATTTTGGCGGCGGGATTAATTTCCGCGGCCCTTGGCAATGATCTGCCCGGGGAAGGAACCATTTACCTGGGACAGGAACTCAAATTTCTTGCCCCTGTTTTTCTTGATGAAGAAATACGGGTGGAAGTCGAAGTAACGGAACTGCGGGGGGATAAAAAAATAGTGAAGCTCTCGACGGATTGTTTTAAGGCCGACGGGACGCGGGTAATCCAGGGAAACGCGGTAGTAAAACTATCAGCATAAAAAGGGGATGCGCACATGAACTTTCAGCTTACCAAAGCGCAGGAACTGGTCAGAAAGATGGTACGGGATTTCGCGGAGGGGGAAGTAAAACCCATCGCGGCGGAAATCGACAGGGAACACCGGTTCCCCAAGGAAACGGTGGAAAAGATGGCCCGGTACGGGCTGCTGGGCGTTCCATTCCCCGTGGAGTACGGCGGCTCCGGGGGAGACGATCTTTCCTACGCGATCACCGTAGAGGAACTTTCCCGGCGCTGCGCGTCCACCGGGGTCATCTGTTCGGCGCATACCTCGCTGTGCGTGTGGCCGATTTTCAACTGGGGAACGGAGGAACAAAAAAGAAAGTACGTGCCCGATCTGGCCAGCGGACGGAAGCTCGGCGCGTTCGGCCTGACCGAACCCAACGCCGGCTCCGACGCGGCGGGCCAGCAGACCCGGGCCGAGGACAAGGGCGATCACTGGCTGCTCAACGGCACAAAGATATTCATCACCAACGGCGGATACGCGGATGTGTTTGTTATCATGGCGATGACCGATAAATCGAAAGGCGCCAGGGGCATCAGCGCATTTATCATCGAAAAGGGCTTCGAGGGATTCTCCATTGGAAAGATCGAGGAAAAAATGGGCATCTGCGCGTCATCCACCGCGGAACTGGTTTTTAAAGACTGTAAGGCGCCCAAGGAAAACCTGCTGGGCAAAACCGGGGACGGCTTCAAGGTTGCCATGTCAACTTTGGACGGCGGGCGCATCGGCATTGCGGCCCAGGCCCTGGGTATTGCCCAGGGCGCTTTTGACCTGACCGTGGAGTATATGCGGTCCCGCGCGCAGTTCGGGAAAAAACTTTCCCAGCAGCAGGCCCTTCAATTTGAAATGGCAGACATGAAAACCCGGATCGAGGCGGCGCGGCTTTTGATCTACCGGGCCGCGGACATGAAGACCAAACACCTTCCCTACGGCCCCGCGGCGGCAATGGCGAAACTGTTTGCCGCGGAAACGGCCATGCACGTTACCACCAAGGCGGTCCAGTTCCACGGCGGCTATGGCTACATCAAAGACTGCGAGGTGGAGCGCATGATGCGGGACGCGAAGATCACCGAAATATACGAGGGAACTTCCGAGATTCAAAAACTGGTAATCGCCGCGGATATTTTTAGAAAGTAGCGCTGTTCAGATTGAACAGGCTCTAACAATACGCCCAAAGGAGGATGCGTTTATGGCGTTTAACATCATTGTCTGCGCGAAGCAGGTCCCTGATACCAATGAAATTAAGATCGATCCCGTGAAGAAAACCCTGATCCGGGAAGGGGTTCCCAGCATTTTGAATCACGACGACGCCAATGCCCTGGAAGAGGCGCTGAGGATCAAGGATCAGCGTCCTGATACGGTGATCACCGTGGTGAGCATGGGGCCGCCTCAAGCAAAGGATATGCTCATGGAGTGCTTGGCCATGGGCGCTGATAACGCGGTCCTCCTCTCGGATCGGGCCTTGGGGGGGTCCGACACCTGGGCTACGTCAAACGTCCTCGCCGCGGCCATCGGCAGGATCGGCGCTTACGATCTGATCTTTGCCGGACGGCAGGCCATTGACGGCGACACCGCGCAGGTGGGGCCCCAGATCGCGGAGAAGCTGGGCATACCCCAAGTTACCTATGTAATGGAATTCGCCCTTGATGATGACATGAAACATATCACCGTCAAACGCGCCCTTGAGGACGGCTGGGAGCGGATTCAGCTTGAAACGCCCTGTATGCTCACCGCGGTCAAGGAGCTGAACAAACCCCGGTATATGTCTATCAGCGGAATTTTCGAGGCGGTTAAAAAAGAAATCCCCCTCTGGGGCGCGAAGGACCTGGGGCTTGATGTGAACCGCGACGCGGGACTTGAGGCGTCGCCGACGAATGTGTTCCGTTCTTTCACGCCCCTCCCCAAGGGTAAAGGGGTTCTTATTGAGGCTGATACCGTCCGGGAATGCGCGGATCGATTGCTCATCAATCTGAAAGCAAAGCATGTAATATAGGGAGGAGCGGAATGGCAATCCAGGTACTGAAAGATACATGTATAGGATGCAGGCTCTGTGTCAAGAGCTGCCCCTTTAACGCAATAGACATGGA
>JAITHH010000329.1 GCA_031280065.1 Treponema sp.
ACGATGGAACACTCCTCAAGGGAAACCTCGTTCACCCTGGCGCTTACGCGGTAGCTTCCGGCAGACGGAAACACAGTATCCATCTCTCCGCAGGCGGCCAAGAGGAAAAGGCCGGAGCAGCAAAGGAGCGATCTCAGCTTCGGTAAACACATACCCATTTAAGATTATACTATATCCTATGGAAAAAACCAGCGGCTTTTGTTGCCGCTTACACTCGGACAGATATTTCACTTCCTATCGAACAGGCTCTAAGGAACTGACGATCCCGGTTAAAGTCTTGTAATAACCGCAAAAAACCGGTAGGGTAAGCGGTATGAATACCGCGCTGAGAATCCTGCTGACCAACGATGACGGAATCGCCTCCCCTGGAATCAATCTTTTAGCCAAGGCGCTGCGCGCGGCGGGGCGCCGGGTCTTTGTAATCGCCCCGTCCTCCGACCGGTCAGGGGTTTCCCATTCAATCTCATTCCTCAGCGGCCCCTGTAAACTGATCGAACTCGAACCGGACACCTGGTCATGCTCCGGCACTCCCGCCGATTGCGTGGTGGTGGGGCTGCTGGGAGGAATTCCCGAATTACAGACCATTGCCGCCGAGGGAAGCGGTGAATCCCGCTCGCCGCCGGATCTGATCATCTCCGGTATTAACCGGGGGGCGAACTTGGGGACCGACCTGGTCTATTCGGGCACGGCTGCGGCGGCGCGCCAGGGCAGCCTTTTCGGGATTCCCTCGATTGCCCTTTCCCTGGTTGAGGGCGATGTCTGGCATTGGGACATGGCCGTTTCCTTTGCGGCAGAACGTCTGGGCGAGATACTGGCCTTCTGGAAAACCGATACCTTTGTGAATGTCAATATCCCCAATACAGCAGAGGGGCCGTCCGGTCTGATTCCCGCGTTTCCCTCCCTGCGCCGCTACCATGACCGGCTCGAAGTTTACAAAGCGCCGGACGGCCACCGCTACTGTTTTTCCAATGGGGGAAAGGTTGACGCCAGGCCGGACCCAGGCTCTGATTGGGATGCCGTATCCCGTAACGGGGCGGCGTTAAGCGCGATCTGCGTTCACCCGCAACTCCTCCCGCAAAGCCCGTGTTAATGGAGAACCCATGATCACCCTCAAGGGAGTATCGAAACACTACGCCGCGGTGTCCGCCGTGCGGGACCTGGACCTCAAGGTTCCCGACGGCGGCATTTACGGGATCATCGGGAAGAGCGGCGCGGGAAAATCGACCCTGTTACGGATCATGAGCCTCCTGGAGCGCCCCGACCAGGGGGAGGTCTACTACGGGGATGTCCGGGTGGATGCCCTCCGGGGCCGGGAATTGCTGGCCCGGCGGCGGAAGATGGGGATGATCTTCCAGAACTTCAACCTCCTCAGTTCCAGAAACGTGGCAGGGAACATCGCCTATCCCCTGGAAATCGCCGGGGAGTCCAAAAAGCGGATACAGGAACGGGTGGACGAACTGCTGGAACTGGTACAGATACAGGATAAGCGCCGGGCCCGGCTCCGGGAACTCTCAGGCGGTCAGAAACAGCGGGTAGCCATTGCCCGGGCCCTGGCGGTCAACCCGGAGGTGCTCTTCTGCGACGAGGCTACCAGCGCCCTGGATCCCCAGACGACGCGATCCATCCTCGGCCTGATTGGGGAGTTGCACCGGCGCTTCAAACTGACGGTGGTGCTTATCACCCATCAGATGGCGGTGATCAAAGCCATCTGCCAGGAAGTGGCGGTACTGGACGAGGGCCGCGTGGCGGAACAGGGCGCGGTGGAAACGGTGTTTGCGAACCCGCAGACTGCGGCGGCCCGGGAACTAATCTATGCCTAAAGACGGAATCATGACTATCCTGGCCCTGCTTCCCCAGGCCACATCGGAGACCCTCTATATGACCTTTGTCTCCACCTTCTTCGCCTGTCTTCTGGGCTTTCCCCTGGGAGCCTTTCTGTACAGCAGTTCCCCGGCGGGATTAAAACCCCGGCGGCTGCTCTACAATGTCCTTTCCCGGATCGTGAACCTCTTCCGTTCCCTCCCCTTTATCATCCTGATGATCCTGCTCATCCCCCTGTCGCGGCTCATCATCAAAACGAGTATCGGCCCCACCGCGGTGATCATCCCCTTGTCCATTGCGGCGGCCCCCTTTGTGGCCCGTATCGCCGAAGCCGCCTTGTCCGAGGTGGATGCCGGGGTGCTGACCGCAGCCCGGGCCATGGGCTCCAGCAATTTCCAGATATTATGGAAGGTGCTCATCCCTGAAGCCCTGCCCGCCCTGGTTTCGGGTCTGGCCCTGACGATCATCAGCCTGATCGGTTATTCCGCGATGGCCGGGGCGATTGGCGGCGGCGGTCTGGGGGATTTGGCCATCCGTTACGGCTACTACCGGTTCCGTATGGAGGTTATGGTGGCTGCGGTGATCGTGATTCTGATTCTGGTGGAAGCGGTTCAGTTAGCGGGCACCCTGATAAGCCGGGCCCTGCTCTCCAAACGATAAGCGGGGAACCGGCTATTGACTTTTCCAGAAATACTATATAATATCCACGTGTTTACTATGAATTAATAGCGGCCTTGGCTGCTATTAAGCAATACCAATTTGGAGGAATTCACATGAAGAAGACGCTTATCTGCCTGCTCGTTGCGGGTACGCTGTTTCTGGCCCTGAACCACCCGGCGGAGGCCGGCGGGAAGCAGGACAAGGGTTCAGCCTTGAAAGTGGGGGCCACTCCGGTTCCCCATGCGGAGCTGCTCAACCTGGTAAAGGATGATCTGGCCGCCCAGGGGATCGCTTTGACGGTGGTGGAATTCACCGACTATGTAACCCCGAACACGGCGCTTATCGCGGGGGACCTGGATGCCAACTACTTCCAGCACATCCCCTACCTGGGCTCCAACTCCGGCTGGGCATCCGCCCTGGTTTCCGCCTTTGGGGTTCACGTGGAACCCATGGGGCTCTTTGCCGCCTCGATTACGGACATTGGGGCTCTGCCTGACGGCGCAACCATCGCTATCCCCAATGATCCCACCAACGAGGGCCGGGCGCTGCTCCTGCTCCAGTCCAAGGGGCTCATCACCCTGGACGCCGGCGCGGGTCTGGAAGCTACGCCGCTTCATATCACCGGCAATCCCCGGAATTTCACGTTCCGGGAGCTTGAGGCTGCCCAGCTTCCCCGTTCCCTGGGGGATGTGGACGCGGCGGTGATCAACGGCAACTACGCGCTGGAGGCAGGGCTTAATCCGGTTACGGACGCCCTCCTGCTGGAAGGCGCGGATTCACCCTACGTCAATATCGTGGTGGTCCAGAAGGGCAAGGAAAGCGATCCCCGCATCCAGGCGCTGTCCAAGGCGCTGCGCTCCCAGAAGGTCAAAGACTACATCAACCGGACCTGGAACGGCAGCGTGGTGGCTGCGTTCTAAAAGCCGGTAAACGGCAAAGGGGCGCGGGCTTCAAAGAAACCCGCGCCCCTCAGTGCCGGAACAATTCCTGTTTTGCCGTTCCCTCCAGCGCCCTACATAGACGCCGCGTCCAAGGAATACCAGAGGTCTTGGGCGTTGTCCCGCATCTTCCGCAAAGCCCGTATTTCGATCTGGCGGACTGTTTCAGGCGAGACGCCCATCTTGTCGCTGATTTTCTTCAGGGTGTGGTGTTCGCAGCCGTTTAATTGATAGCGGTACATGAGGACATGCTTTTCCCGTTCTTTGAGCCGGTCCAGACAGCGCATGGTATCGTCCTGGAAGGACTTCCGCAGCAAGGCCCGTTCGGGGCTGTA
>JAITHH010000255.1 GCA_031280065.1 Treponema sp.
TATCCCCTCGTCAAAAAGCAGGGAAAAGACCTCCTCGGCGCTTTCCACAAAGTCCGCCGCGATGGAAGACCGGATCTCCTTGTCCAGTTCCAGCCAGTCTTCCCGGTTGTCGGCGGGAAGCAATACCCGCTCCATGCCGTTCCTGATGGCGGCCAGCAGTTTCTCTTTGAGCCCGCCAATGGGGAGAACCCGCCCGGTAAGGGTAAGCTCGCCGGTCATGGCAGTCGCGGGCCGGGGAGGAGTCTTGCAGAGGGTCGAAAGCAGGGATGCCGCCAGCGTGATCCCCGCCGACGGGCCGTCCTTGGGAATAGCGCCTTCGGGCACATGCACGTGAAAATCGGTCTTGCCCGCGTCTTCCACGGCAAAGCGGTAGCGTTCCTGGGCGCTCCGCAGGTAGGACAGGGCAATCCGGGCGCTCTCCTTCATCACGTCCCCCAAGTTGCCGGTTATGATGAGTTCGCCGTTCCCCTCGTAGACGATGGTTTCCACCGGCATCATCGTGCCGCCGGTCTCGGTCCAGGCAAGACCATAACACACCCCCACCCGCGCCTCCCGGTAGACCACATCGTTCTTGTACTTCCGCCGGCCCAAGAGTTTTTCCAGGTCCTCCCGGCGGACGCTCTTTTTGAACGAGGCAATGGGCTTTTCCGCCTTTTTGCCGTAGTCCTTCCGTACCGCGTCCCGGGCAATCCGCCGGATGCAGCGGGCGATCTCCCGTTCCAGCCCCCGCACCCCGGATTCCATGGTCCAGCGGCGGCTTATCTCCAGAACCGCCTCGTCATGAAAGCGTATCCGCGCCGAGCCCAGACCGCTCTCCCTCAGCACCTTGGGAATGAGAAACTGCTGGGCAATGGCGAGCTTCTCCCGCTCCCCGTAGCCGGGAATCTCGATGATCTCCATGCGGTCCAGCAGCGGATATGGAATCGTATGCAGGGAATTCGCCGTGGCAATGAAGAGCACCCGTGAAAGGTCGTAGGGAACCTCCAGGTAATGATCGGTAAAGGCTGCGTTCTGTTCCGGGTCGAGCACCTCCAGCAGGGCGGAAGCGGGATCGCCCCGGAAATCGCTGGACAGTTTGTCGATCTCGTCCAGGAGGAACACCGGGTTCACGGTTCCCGCCTTCCGCATGGACTGGACAATCTTCCCCGGCAGGGCCCCCACATAGGTCTTCCGGTGCCCCCGGATCTCCGCCTCGTCCCGGACGCCCCCCAGGGACATGCGGACAAAGCGCCTGCCCAGGGCGCGGGCCACGGATTTGCCCAGGCTGGTCTTGCCCGTGCCCGGCGGCCCCGCAAAGCAGAGAATCGGCCCCTTGATCCGGGCCGCCCCGGCCCGGAAGGCGTCAAGACCGCCGTCATCAGCCGGGGGGAATTCACCCAAGGCGGGCTCTAGCGCGGCGGCGGCTTCCCGGACGCTGAGTTCCTGGACGGCGATATATTCCAGGATACGCTCCTTGGCCTTGCGCATATCAAAGTGATCTTCGTTCAATATCTGTTCCGCGGCGGCCAGGTCTCCTGAACCGGCGCTCAATTCGCTCCAGGGAAGGTCAGCGATCCACTCCAGGTAGCCCCGGAGCACTCCCGCCTCCGGGGAGAAGGGCTGGAGCTTCCGCAGCCGCGCAATCTCCTTGCGGGACTTTTCAAGCACCTCTTCCGGGGGATTGCGGGCCTTGACCGCCTGTTCCAGATCGGCGAAGTCATCATCCGCGCCCTCGGCGTTTCCCAACTCCCGCCGTATCTCTTTAAGCTGTTCGTTAAGAATGTACTCCCGCTGGTTTTTCTCCATGCGGCGTTTGACCTTGCCGCTGATGTTTTTCTGGATGCCGAATATTTCGTTTTCCGTCTCCAGGGTTTCCAGGATTTTTTCAAGCCGTTCCCGCGTATCCCTGACGCCCAGCAGTTCCAGCTTCCGGGCGGGCTTGATGGACACGGCATTGGCGATGAGGTTGCCCATCCGTTCCGGGCTGTCGCTCTGTTCCACCGCCCGCAAGGTTTCAACGCTGATCTTCTTGGAATGTTCCGCGTATTGGACAAAGGAATGCTGAACCGTCCGGACCAGCGCCGCCACTTCGGAATCATCCGTTCCGCCGGTATCGCCGGCTTTGACGGGCTCTACCCGGGCCATTACATAGCCGCCGTGATTCCGGGCTGAGACAACGGCGGCCCGGTATTCACCCTGAAGTACCACCCGGTAGGTGCTGTCGGGAAGCCGCACGTGCTGCATGATCCGCACCACGGTTCCCACTGAGTAGGTCTCCCCGGAAAGCTGATTCTTGATACAGGCGGCAAAAAGCCGGTGATCCCGGCCCAAAGAAATCTCTACCGCCGTAACGCCGGCGCGGTAGGTGACGAACAGCGGGATAAGCGTTTGGGGGAACAGCACCAGTTCCCGCAGGGGAAGCAGCGGAAAATCTTCCGTTTCCGGGGCGCCGCCCCGCAGCGAGGCAAAAAAACGAGACAGACCGGTATGGTTAACGCCCCCGTTACCCTCCCCTGCCCGCTTGATCCCCTCGCCCGTCCCGGTATCCCCCCCCTCGCCGCGCCCTTTCATGCGCTTTTCTGAAGCTGGTAGATTTCCGGCGGCTCAGTGCGCTCGACAACCTCCTGGGTGATGATCACCCGTTTATTGCCCTTCATGGAGGGAATGTCAAACATAATGTCCGTCATCAGCCGCTCCACGATTGCCCGCAGTCCCCGCGCTCCGGTTTTCTGCTTGATCGCGGTTTCGGCGATGGCGTTAATGGCCCCTTCGGTGAATTCCAGCTTCACGTTATCGATGGCGAGAGACGCCTGGTACTGCTTGACGATGGCGTTCCGGGGCTCGGTGATGATCCGCCTGAGATCGCCGATGTTCAGCTCTTCCAGGCTCACCGTGATGGGGAGTCTGCCGATGAATTCGGGGATCATGCCGAAGTGGATCAGATCGTCGGGGTGAAGGGCATCGTAGAGTTCCTTGAGGCTCCGCCCCTTGCGGTCCCGGATATCCGCGCCGAAGCCCATCGGATGCTGGACGACCCGCCGCTCGATGTGCTTATCCAGGCCCACAAAAGCCCCGCCGCAGATGAAAAGAATGTCCGTGGTGTTGATGCGGATCATCTCCTGGTTAGGGTGTTTCCGCCCTCCCTGGGGAGGCACCGAGGCGATAGTCCCCTCGATGATCTTGAGCAGCGCCTGCTGAACCCCCTCGCCGGACACATCGCGAGTAATGGAGACGTTCTCCCCCTTACGGGCGATCTTGTCTATCTCGTCGATATACACGATGCCCCGCTCCGCGGCGGCGATATTGCCCCCGGCATTCTGGATCAGCTTGAGCAGGATATTCTCCACATCCTCGCCCACATAGCCGGCCTCGGTGAGGGTGGTGGCGTCCACGATGGCGAAGGGCACCCTGAGCTTCTTGGCCAGGGTCTTGGCCAGGAGGGTCTTCCCGGTCCCCGTGGGGCCGATGAGGAGCACGTTGGACTTCTCGATCTCCACATCTTCCGCATCCTTGGGGGGATTGGCGATGCGCTTGTAATGGTTATAGACGGCCACGGACAGGGCTTTCTTGGCGTTATCCTGGCCGATGATGAAGAAATCGAGGTAATTTTTGATTTCCTGGGGGGTTGGGATGTCGCCGGTAAACTGGGTGGCAAGATCGTGATCCTCATCGGTGAGGATACGGCGGCATACTTCAACACATTCATCGCAGATAAACACATCATTGGGGCCGGCAATAAGGCGCCGGGCCATATCGGCGCTCTTGCCGCAGAATGAGCAGGAGCGCTCATACACGCCGGGGCCGCTACGAAGCCGCGCCATGATTTTCCCTCGTAAGCACCCGGTCCGCCACGCCGTAGGCTACCGCTTCCTGGGCCGGCATGTAGAAATCCCGTTCCATGTCAACGGCGATCCGCTCAATATCTTTCCCCGTATGTTTGGCAAAATAGTCGATGGTCAGCTTTTTGAGGCGGACAATCTCCTTGGCCTGGATGCCGATGTCCAGGGCCTGCCCCTGGGCCCCGCCCCAGGGCTGGTGGAGCAGCACCCGGGACGAAGGCAGCACCAGCCGCTTCCCCGGCGCCCCCGCGGTCAGAATCAGGGCCGCCATGCTGGCCGCCTGGCCCAGGCAGATGGTCTGCACATCGCACTTGACGTACTGCATGGTGTCATAGATGGCAAGCCCCGCCGTCACGGAGCCGCCGGGGGAATTGATGTACAGGTTAATGTCCTTTTCATTGTCCTGACCGTCCAGGAAGAGCAGTTGGGCCACCACCAAGTCCGCCGCGAGGTCGCTGATTTCCCCGTCCAAAAAGACAATCCGATCCTTGAGCAGCCGGGAGAAAATGTCGTAGGACCGTTCCCCCACGCTGGTCTGCTCCACTACGATGGGAACCAAGGAGTTCATATATTCATGCATAGCTACAATTTATCCATTATTTGGGATGAGGTCTAGATAGCTTTTCTTTTGTCCTTTCTTGACGGTGTTTTCCCGGATGAGCATATCGAACAGCTTCCGCTCCTTGATCTGCTCTTTCAGGTATTCCCGCGATTGATCCGCCGCATAATACGCCTTGATATCCTCCAGCGGACTCCCCGTCTCCGTTGCGATGGTTTCCATCTCTTTTTCCAGTTCCTCATCGCCGGCTTCCAGGGCGAGGTCCTGGATAAGGGTTTCCACCACGAGCCGGCTTTGCAGGGCCTTTACCGCCGCGGGCCGCGATTCTTCAAGCAGGGCCTCCCGGCTTCCCTTGGTTCCTTCTATTAACTTTGCCAGCGATTCCGCGTCGGTGTTCATGCGCCGGGCCATGCCCCGCCAGCGCGAATCCAGCTCCGTGCGGATCATGGATTCGGGAATTTCCATGGAAGCGGTCTCCAGAATTTTTTCGAGGATTGCGCTGACGGTTATATCCCGCAGCCGCCGCTCCAGCGCGGAATTCAGCCGTGCGCGTATGTCCGCCTTGAGGTCTTCGAGGGTTTGAAACTTCTCATCGACATCCTGGGCCAATTCATCGTCCAGATCGGGAAGCCGCTTCTCCTTAAGCGCGGTGAGCGTTACCCGTATCTTCTTGGTCTTCCCCGCAAGGCCCGCGTCTTTGAAATCCGGGGGGAATTGCTTTTCAATGTCCTTGGTTTCCCCCTTCTTCATGCCCGTCAGTTCATCATCAAACTGGTAGACATTGTAGCCCGATCCCAAGGTGAAGACGAAATCCTCCCGCTCTGAGCCCGCCGCAATCTCGCCTGCATCGTTCAATTCGGCGTAATTCACCGTAACCACGTCGTCTTTGACCGCCGGAGCGTTCTCATCGCGGTCCAGCACCACGGCGTTCCGCTCCCGGATCGCCTCCAGCTCGCGGTTCACATCCTCGTCCCCAACCTCCGCGCCGGGAACTTCAACCTCCAGCCCTTTCCAGGTCTCCACCTCAGCGCGGGGCATAACGTCATAACTCACCGAGAAGACCAGATCGGCATTCAAGTCCAATTTAAGCGACTGTTCATCCTCAATCCGGGGGGTGGAGTACGGGAGGGGCCGGTTTTCGCGGGAAAAAGACTCATCTTCCAAGACACCGCTCAACGCCTCGTCAATGGTCCGGCCCAGGACTTCGCCTTTGAACGCATCCTCGCCGAATTTCCGGATCAGCACTTCTTTGGGGGCTTTGCCCTTTCTAAAACCGGGGATTTGAATCTTGCCGCTGTATTCCGCCAGGAGCGCGTCGTACCGGGAGCGGACCTCCTCATTGCTGATAGTCAAGGTTAATTTGGCGCTGGAGTTGGGAAGTCTTTCGACCTTTTTGGATATGGCCACGGTTGCTCCTTTTACATTCACCGCAAAGCGGCGTTCTTAAATGGTTTAACAGGAAAAAGCCCGGAAAGCGGGAGCCTTCCGGGGCTTTTTAAGAAAAGCGGGAAACGGGAGTCGGACCCGCGACATCCACCTTGGCAAGGTGGCGCTCTACCACTGAGCTATTCCCGCATGGCTGGGTATCTACCCCATCTTCTTACCCTTTACCAGGACCCTGTCTTCCAGACTCTCTTCAAGTCCGGTTTTACGAGAGAAGGGACTTGAACCCTTATGCCAAAGGCACCAGATCCTAAGTCTGGCGTGTCTGCCAGTTTCACCACTCTCGCGTATCCTGCACAGGGCTGGTATATCCATACTGTACCGGATAAGGAAAAACGTGTCAAGCGTTTTTATGCAAATTTTCGATTTTTTATGAGGCCGGGGGAAGGGGCCTGCCGCGTGACGATTCGCCCCAGCAGGAAGCACTGATTAAAGCAAACCGAACCACGGAAGGCACCTGCCTACCGCAGGCAGGCGAAAGCGGCGCGGAAAAGAAGCCCTTTTCCATGCGGTTTCCGCGTTTTCCGTGGTAATAAAGAACAGTTACCAGGGGAACCGCAGATTACGCGGATGAAAAGGATGCCGCAGATGAATAGAAACAGCATCGGCGTCGAACCGAAGGTTCGCAATCTGTGCCATCTGTGGTTTAAATCCGTACCGAACAGAAGGGGCGCAATCCGTGGACTATGTTTATAAAACTTAATTTAATCAGCGGTTCCCTGGCAGGAAGCCCAAAACCCCTCAAAATAATCGGGTACGGGAGCGCTGACATCCAATTCCCCCGTGATAATAAGCCGGGAGGCGTGGAGCAGGAGCCGTTTGAGCCCCCGTTCTTTACGGAGGCGGCGGTTCAAGGCAAAGTCGCCGTACTTGCCGTCGCCGAGAACCGGGCAGCCGGCGCGGGCCAGATGACGGCGTATCTGGTGCATCCGGCCCGTGCCTAACTCCAGTTCCAGCAGGGAGAATTCTCCCCTGGTCTCCACACCCCGGTAAGCGGTTTGCGCCGCCTTCGTTTTTCCCCGGACATCCAATTCCAGCCTGATGAACCCCGCCGGGGGTTCAGGGCAGCCGGCGCAGATGGCGAGGTAGCGCTTGACCACCGCAACCGAAGCATCCGGTCCGGTGAGCCTGCCTGAAAAAAGGCGGGAAAACCGGGCTGCGGCAGTCTGATCTTTCGCCGCCAGAATGACTCCCGATGTATCGCGGTCCAGCCGGTGCACCAAGCGGGGCCGGGGGGAAAATTCATCCGCCAAGATGCCGTCAAGGGAGACCGTTATTCCTGCTCCCCCCTGCGCGGCGAGTCCCGCCGGTTTATTCAGCGCGACGCAGTAATCGTTCTCAAAGAGGATCGTAACCCGCTTCAAGGCGCTAAGAGGCTTCCACGAGCAGCTTATAAGCGTCCTGAGCGCAGGCGGAATTGATCAGCGCGTTGCGGAGTCCCTGGTTCTTAAGCCGGGCGCTGAAGAAAGCCAGGGTTTGCAGGTAATAGGCGTGCTGGTTATACGCGGCGGCAATCATCAAGAGCAGCCGTACCGGTTCATTATCCAGGGCCTGGAAGTCGTGGATGTCGCAATGGCTGATGCCCACTGAAACGACCAAGTCCGTTACCGAGGCCAGGCGCACATGGGGAATGGCAATTCTCCCGCCAATGGCGGTGCTCATCATTTCTTCCCGTTTGAGTATCGCCTCTATCAGCTCCTGACGGTTCTTCACCTGGGGCGCACCGGCCAGATTGTCCGCTAAGGCCGCCAGCGCGTCCCGTTTGGCGGCGCAGTCAACAAAAATAATCCGGTCCGGGGAGATTACGGTTTCCAGGTGAACCGTCCCGAACTGCGGTTCTACCTTATATCCTGAAAGGCGGTTGTTCACCCAGTTTTCTATGTCTGTTTTTTTGAAACGCCAGACCGTGCCAATTTTCCCGCCGGGAAGATCACCCCGCTGAGTCCAGTCATACACCGTTCTTTCGGAAACCCGCAGGTATTTCGCTACCTCCTCTATGGTGAGGATATCGTCATCTATCATTACCGCTCCTTGAGCTTCTGAGCCATCATCAGCATTTGCAGAAATATAGCGCTATACCGCATTATATGTCAATGGATGTTAGCGAATGGA
>JAITHH010000201.1 GCA_031280065.1 Treponema sp.
TTCCAAAACCAAGGCGGACGGGTATAACGAGATAGAGTTTTCATACACGAATGCGGAGACGGGAGAGGAGCGGACCTTTACGGTAAACACCGATGATCTTGAGCGGTCCGACTCCAGAAACTCCAACTCCACCAACCGGGAGGTTCACTGGGATATTGAGTAAGGGGGCTCCGGGCGCGGGAAGCGCTGACTCCCCGTTGGGTTTAATCTCCGCCGCTCTCCAGCGGGGGAGATTAAAAATTCTACCTTGCAGGCTCTTATAGTTTTACTGTTCCTGATAACAAATCCCGGTCCGCGCTGGACGTGCCGATGGAGACCTGGTATTCCATGCGCTCCAGCTCAAAGCCCGGAGTGCGGGGATTGTACCACTCCAGCTTGGAGGCGGGACAAAAAAGGCTCACCTCCCGGCTTTCGCCGCTTTCCAGTTCCACCCGGGTAAAGCCCCGCAGGAGCTTGACTGGCCGGTCAACCGCCGAATTTTTGAAACCCGCATAGAGCTGCACCACCTCGGTTCCCGTCCGGCCTCCCGTGTTAGTTACCCTGCACGAAGCGGTAATGCCGCCGTCCTTCACGCCGAAGGATGCATCCGAAATGGTGAAGGTGGTATACGAAAGGCCGAAGCCGTAGGGGAAAAGGGGCTTTTTCCCCTCCTTCTCCAGCTTGGCGTAGCCGTGGTAGTAATCGTACCACTGGTTGGCCGTGTCCCAGTTGATCCGGGGAAGATCGCCCTCTGAAACAGGCTGCACATAGGGCAGCTTGCCCGAGGGGTTCACCGCGCCGAAGAGGATATTCGCCAGGGCCGTCCCTCCCTCCTGGCCGGGGTAGTAGGCCATGAGAATCGCCCCCGCGCAGTCCATCCATCCGGTGATCATGGCGGTGTTGCCGCCGATAATCACCACTGCGGAATTCCGGTTCGCCGGGCCCGCGATGTTGAGCAGATCGATCTCGTCCGCATGGAGATTCAGGGTGGCGCGGTCGCCGCCTATGGCCTTGGTGTAGTTGTCCCCCTCGCCGGCCACGTACTCGCCCTCGTCTCCGTGATCAAAGCCCACGACGAATACCACAGCGTCCGCAGCCGCGGCGGTCTGTTTGGCCCGCTGGGGGCCGGAGCCGTCATCAAATACCACCTCGATCTCCGGCGCGGCTCTGGTAATGCCCTCCAGCGGCGTTACCACGTACTTGGGGAACACCCTGGAGGAGCCGTAGTCGCCGATGTTCGGCTGTTTGGCCAGCTTGCCGATGACCGCCAGCTTCTTGACGGCCTCCTTTTTGAAGGGCAGAACCCCTTCGTTCTTGATCAGGGTGATTCCCTCCTCCGCGGACTTGAGGGCCAGGGCGACATGAGCGCCGCAGCCTATCACCTCGGGGCCGTAACTGGCTGTGTAAGCATCCTCGAAGGCCAGAATCGTCCTGACCAGGCGCAGAACCGCCTCGTCGATGCGGGCCTCCGGTACAAGGCCGTCCCGGACCGCCTGAACCAGCTTGCCGCCGTAGACGATGGTGCTGCACATCTCCAGGTCTTCGCCGTTGTTGGCCCCCTCCACGGTGTCCTTGACGCCCCAGATGAAGTCGCTCATCACAAAGCCGTCAAAGTCCCACTCCTCCTTGAGCACCTTCCGGAGCAGATAGTCGTGGTGGCCGCAGTGTACGCCCTTGTAGCGGTTGTAGGCGCTCATAATGGAAGCCGCGCCCGCGTCAACGCAGTCCTTGAAGTGGGGCAGGAATACCTCCCGCTCGGTCCGGCGGTCACAGTCCACGCTCACCTTAAAGCGGCTTATCTCCATGGAATTGAAGGCGAAGTGCTTGACGCAGGCCATAACGTGCTCTTCCTGGACGCCCCGGACCAGGGCGGCCCCCATCCGGCCAATGGCAAAGGATTCCTCGCCGTAGCTTTCCTGGCTGCGTCCCCAGCCGGGATTGTGGGGCAGGTTGATGCACACCCCCGCAAAGAGGTTGCCTCCCCAGGCCCGGACCTCCCGGCCTATGGCCCTGCCGATCTCCTCTTCCAGGGCCGGGTCAAAGGACGCCCCCCGGCACATGGACACGGGGAAGCAGGTGCTTTTGCCCGTACCGCAGACCACCCCGCGGGGGCCGTCGCAGAACCGCATGGAGGGTATTCCCAGGCGCTTGTTCTCCCCGTTGGGGTACGGCACGTGGTTGTAGTGCTTGGTCTCGTCCCTGGTCATCTCTTCGATCTGTTCCGGGCCAAAGAGCGCTTTGCCGCTCATCAGATCGACCTTTTCCTCAAGGCTCATTTGGGCGATGAGGGCCTTGGCTTTTTCCGTGTAGGAAAGCCGGTGTTCTTTAGTACATTTCATAGCAGCCTCCGTAGAGTAAATTGATGCGGGGACAGGGGCACGAACCGCCCCTCCCCCCGTTTACCCCTTTACCGCTCCGATAACGATACCCTTTACAAAGTAGCGCTGGAAGAAGGGATAAATAACCAGAACCGGCGCGGCCCCCACCGCCGCGATGGCCATGCGTACCGTGGTGGTGGGAATCTTGGACACCTCCACCGCCAGGTTGCCGGATACGCTGGAGTTCTGCTGCAAATACTGGATGTTCGAGATCATCCGGTTCAGGATGTTTTGCAGGCTGTACAGTTCCGGCTTGTTGATGTAGATAAGGCCGTTGAACCAGTCGTTCCAGTAGGCCAGGCCGGACATGAGCCCCACGGTCGCCATGATCGGGAGGGACAGGGGCAGAACCATCTTAAAGAAGATCAGCGTTTCCCCCGCGCCGTCCAGCCGGGCGGACTCGATCAGCGCGTCCGGGATGTTGGTGGCAAAGTAGGTCCGCACCAGGATCACCGTAAAGCCATTCATCAGGAGATTCGGCACTAAAAGCCCGAAGATGGTGTTCTTGATGTGGAGCATCTGGGTGTAGACCAGGTAGGTGGGAACCAGGCCGCCGTTAAAGAGCAGGGTAAAGAACACCACAAAGGACAGGGGCGTCCGCAGGGGAAAATCCTTCCGCGACAGGGGATAGGCCAGCAGGCTCGTGATGAACAGGCTCGACGCCGTCCCGATGGCCGTAATGGTAAAGGAAATGGAAAGGGAGTTGAGGATAAAGCGCCCCTGCTTGGTCAGATACCGGTATGCGTCCAGGCTGAATTGCCGGGGCCAGAACCGGTAGCCGTCGTGGAGAATCGTCGTTTCCGATGAAAACGAGGACACGATGAGCATCACGATGGGCAGGATCGTACTCAGGGCCAGGAGCGTCAGTACCGTATAGATGAGGGCGTTGAAAAACGCGTCGCCGCGCACTTTTTTGGGTTTCATCATAGCCTCCTTTAGAACAGGGCGTTGTCAGGGTTAAAGCGCCGGACTAGGAAGTTCGAGCTTATCACCAGGATAAAGCCGACGATGGACTGATAGAGTCCCGCGGCGGCGGCCATGCCGATGTTGTTAAGCTGCATGAGCCCCCGGTACACATAGGTGTCGATGACGTTGGTGGTGCTGTAGATGGCCCCGGAATTCATGGGCACCTGGAAGAACAGCCCGAAGTCGGAGTAGAAAATTCGCCCTACCGAAAGGAGCAGCATCATGGTGATCACCGGCGCGATGAGGGGGATGGTGATATGCCGCACCCCTTGGAGTTTGGTGGCCCCGTCAAGTTCCGCAGCCTCGTAGAAGGTGCGGTCTATGCCCACGATGCTTGAAAGGTAGATCACCGAGGTAAAGCCCACCCCCTTCCAGAAACTCACCACCGGCAGGATGACGGGCCAGTGTTTGGCCTCCAGATACCAGGTAACCGCCTCCTTGCCGAAGAGGGGCAGGATCGACTTGTTGATAAAGCCCACGTCGGTGGCCAGAAACGCATAGGCCAGGTAGCTCACAATCACGATGGAGATCAGGTAGGGGAGCAGGATCACGGTCTGGTATATCCGCAGCAGCAGCTTGCTGGCCACCTCGCTTAACAAAACCGCCGTAACGATGGACCCCGCCGTGTTGATGGCGATGAACAGCAGGTTGTAGAGCACCGTATTCCGGGTAATGACCAAGGCGTCCCGGGTACGGAACAGGAATTCAAAGTTTTTGAATCCGATCCAGTCGCTGCCGAAGATGCCCTTGGCGTAGTTGTACTCTTTGAACGCGATTACCAGCCCGGCCATGGGGATGTAGTTGTTGATCAGCAGGTAGGCCAGTCCGGGCAGGCACATAACCATCAGCGGGATATAGCGGCTGAGGCTATTGAGCCTGGTTCCCTTGTGTATGCTCTGTATGCTCATAGAAAACTCCTTTCCTCGGGGGGAGCGTCTCCCCCCGCCGCGCTAGTAGAGATTGTTCTCTTTCGCCCAGGCGTCAAGCTGGCGCTGTTTTTCGGCGATGATCTCGTCCAT
>JAITHH010000209.1 GCA_031280065.1 Treponema sp.
CTTCGGGACTAATATCCGGCCCTGTCTGTTTAGGCCCGGACGCGCAGGCGGAAACCAGCAGGAGCAAACTCACCACGCTCAACATATACAGCTTGTTCATAAAAAAAGTATAAAGGGAACTGTCCTGGGAATCTAGCGGGGGCTGGATGCTGCGCCGGCTCGCCCGCAAAAGCGGCCTGCCTTGAGGCCCCCCTGGTCCCAATGTCAACAACTTAAGAGATTAGTGGGGGGCAAGCCCCCCTCGCTCCAAAGCCTGCTTTTCTGATTGACCGCGATAGCGGTCAACCTTTCCGCTACCCCCCATGCGGGTCCTGGAATTGGCCGCGAAAGCGGCCTTCCCCGCCCCCGCAACGCCCCCGCCGGGGGCCCAGGCCCCCCGGGCCCCCCTTAAGTTGCCGCAGCGCTATTCATTCCCCGCCTCCGCCTAAACGGGCGAGCAGCCGCTCCCGGCGGCGGGACAAATCCTGGTGATCCGCCGGGCGAAGTCCCTCCAGCGAGAGGGCCGCCTGGGTATAGGCCAAGGCCGAGGGAATATCTCCCCGCCGCCATTCCGCGTCAACCGCCAGAGCGCGGTAGGCGGCATAACCTGCGCGGGGATAATCCCGCATTATTGCGGCTTCCAAGAGGGCCTGTCCCGCGGCGGCCTCCGCTTCCCCCCAATTGCCTTCGGGCCGCCGCGTCAGCCGCCGCCAGCGCAGGGCAAGGGCTTCCATGTCGTAGCTATGCGCTTCCGCCGCCTTGACCGGATCGAGGGCGATGGAGGCGGTCAGGGCAAAGAGGTGGGCCAGCCCCAGAATATCCCGGGCGTTGTGAGCGCAGACATCCAAGAGTCCCTGGGATTCGCCATTCCGCAGAAAGGAAAACCACATCTCCGGGGCCATTGCGCCCGGCAGGTCCCCGGTCCGGTCCAGCCCCAAGATCGAGGTCTCTATGACGGATTGGGAACAGGAAGGGAGCAGCCGTTTCCAGAGCCGCCGCGCCGGGTGGAGCAGGTCTGCGTGGGCGAATTCCGGCGGCTCCAGCCCATTCATGCGGCAGCGGGTTGTCAGGAGAGGCGCGTCAAAGGTCTTGCCGTTGTAGGTAACCGCGACGGGAGTCCCCTTGCCGGTCAGATGGGGGAGCAGCGCCTGGAGGAATTCGTACTCGCCGGGGTAGTCCAGCAGCAGGTACTGTTCGACCCGCAGACGGAGGGGCGCGGGCGGAGCCATGACAAAGCGGCCAAATGCCGCGAGAAAGGCCACGGTTCCCGCTCCGCCGGAAAGCCCGGTGGTTTCAAGGTCGAAGAACACCAGCTCTTCCGGTTGCGGCAGGTGTGGGCGCAGATCGGGAACGAGGATGCAAAGGGATCGGGGAAGGGGCTGGGGGAGAGGCCGGGAAAAATCAAACTCAATCCCGCGCCGGAGCGTTCCAAACGCCGCTTGGCTCCATTCCCCGGCGGGAAAACCGGGGGGAATTTCCCCAGCGGGCTTTTGAGGGGGGCGCTTTTGGAGCAGCGGAGATTTCCGCGCAAGCGGCTTCGCTCCGGCATCCGGGTCTTGGGCAGGGGAGATTTCTCTAATACGCCGCAGCCGGGATCGCAGATCATGCGCCATCGGTCATGGGGCGTTCCGCCCTTCCCTGAATACCCGCGAACACCTGCCGCCAGTTTTGGTCGATCCGCGCTTCCAGGTCCGCCGCGCCGCAGTTCCGCCGCAGGTCCGCCATCGTCCGCAGGGTCTCCGCCAGGTTTTGCCAGCGGGAAAACGCTGTGCCCCGTGGCGGCTGGTAGGGGGCGTCGGTCTCGGTGAGCAGGCGCTCTATGGGCAGGCGGGCGCAGGCTTCCATCGCGGTTTTGTGGTTCATGGCGATGACCGCGCCGAAGGAGAAGTAGGCGTTGACGCCCCGCCTGAGCAGGGCTTCTCCTTCCCCGGCTGTCCCTGAATACGAATGGAACACCACCGCAGGCAGGCGTTTGAGGGCGGCGCTCTGGGCAAAGACCTTATGCATGGCCCTCCGCACATGGAGCACCAGGGGAAGCCGCCGCGTCAGAGCCAGTTCCAGATGTACGGCGAACAGCGCGTCCTGGGCCTCCTCCGTATCGCGGTAAGAGCGGTCATAGAGGTCAAATCCGGTCTCCCCGACGGCCTCAATCCGTCCGCTTTCCGCCAGGGCCGCGAGGGTTTCAAGCGATTGCCCGATTGTCCCGGGGTCAACGCGGCCGCTATTCACCGCAGCCGGAAGCTGGGGGTGGACGGCGAAGCAGAGGGCCATAGGCGCTCCTCCCTGTTCCCGCGCCTGCCGCGCCAGTCTCTCGTGATACTCAAACCCGGCGTGGTTCCACGCGCTGGCGGCGCAGGCGGCTCCAAGGCGCAGACGTTCATCTTCGGCCTGGGGGAAGGCGGCTTGCAGGTCTGACGGGTGAGCGTGCGCATCGGAGGCCATGTTTTTCATCTGACTGTAATATCCCGCTTTGGTCAATGGGCGCATGGCGCGATACAGCAATTCCGCATTCGGAATTACTATCGGAAAAAGGACAGCCTAAACGCCCTGCGGTCGCGTTTATTGGGGGGCCTGTCTGCTGGTCAAAAGGCATCCTACGGATGCACAACCTCCCCTGCCCTCCATTTTGACCACACTGCCGCTTTGCGGCAGCGGACACCCCCTTCGGCAGTCCCTAAAGGCTATCCTTTTTCAAACTCCTTCCATTCGGATTGCTTCTTCCAAAGGTTTTTCAAGGTAAAAACGGTACAAACAGCAGGCTATTTGTACCGTTTTCGGTTGAACGGGGCTGTTTCTTTTGAATTTGGAATTGCTCTGCGATAACAGGGGGCATTACCAGTTCGAGCGGCCCCGCGGTCCCCGGCATTGGGTGCAGCCCAGGACATGAACGTGGGAGCGATCAGGGTGGTCAAACATCCGGGCGATCAGATACTCGTCAATCCGCAGGGCGGCTCCGCATACGGGGCAGGTCCTCGGTCGGCTGCCGTCCATGCAGTAGACACAGCCGGAGATGTGCATGGTCCTGCCCTGGTTGGGAATGCCGGGAAAGGCCGCCGATTTTACCTTCTCTCCATATTCCAAGGGGAACGAGCAGAGCGGACAGGTTCGCGGGTTTCCCGCCGTTCCCGTATTGCCGCCGTCTGAGCCGCTTGGGACAGACCCGGTTTTCTGGTAACGGCTCCCGAAACGCCCGCCCCCGCCCTCACTCCGGCCTGTGCCGAAAAACAGGCTATACCCGAACCAGAGGAGGATGAGTCCGGCGGCGATCAATAACAAAATCAGCGTAAAAGAATCCATGCGCTCTTATCCTGGAAATTC
>JAITHH010000282.1 GCA_031280065.1 Treponema sp.
AGGCCGGGCCTGAGCCGGTATTCCTGCCGGGTATCAGGGCCGCAGGTGGCGGTCCCCACCCCCCGCTGGGCCGCGTCGATGTTGAGGTAGTAATAGCCCTCCTCGCCCTGGCTTTGATCCGCCAGATCGATGGTGTGCATAGCTTTGAACAGGTTCTCCGGCCCGTAGCGGCTGACGCTGAAATTCAGCGGCTTGTCCGGGCGGATCGTGATGGACAGGGGTTTGCCCGCCGGAATCGCGTCTCCTGACAGGGTAAGACGGCGGACTCCCGCCCGGTTGCCGTTCTCCTGAGGCACAACATAGGGCGTCTCCAGGTCCGCCGGAGCGCCGTGGTATTCACCCAGAAAAGCCGCCGCCATACGGTCGCAGTAGGCTTCCTGCCGGCCCGCGCCGAACCACGAAATATCCCCGTAGTACGCCGGAACCTTGGCGCGGATCCCTACCTTAGGCAATTCCGGCAGAGCGGGGTCCAGATCAAAGCTGATGTCCATCACCAGGGGATGATCTTCATCGCCGGGGACGATCACCTGGGTATAGCGCCCCAGCGCCGCGTTCTTGAACGGTTCCGCCGCATCCGGTCCGGCGGTCAACACCGCCGTATACCGCCGGGCAGGGCGGCCTTCCCAAAAGGCATCCTGGGTCTTTTCTTTCAGACAGCGCAGATGCAGGAGGTCCATGTCCAGCCAGAGGAACATCGCCTTGCCCGCAAAGTAAAACTGAGCCGCCGGATCGCCGCGCAGATGCAGACAGGTTTTCAGCCCGTCATTCTGGGTGGGAGCCCGGAACAGGGACGGCCCGAAGGTCCCGGCGAAGGCGGTCAGCGCCTGGACAGAGCCGGACTCAACATTGCCCGTCAGATCGGGGTGGAGCAGCGCGGGCAGCGCTTCCCGGATGATCCGCTCCGCCTGGCCGATAACGTGGCCCTCCGGCGCCCAGGGCTGCGCCTCTTTGAGGGTAAAGTCCACATGGATATACACCGCGCCTAGGTTTTCCGCCAGCGCCGCGCCCAGGTCCGCATCAACAGGGATTTCGATCTCCTGGGATTCACCGGGCCCCAGGGCGGGCGCGGCGAGAATCCCCCGGCTCAGGGCCTTTTCGCCAACCGCCGCTGACCCGGTATACTCCGTGCAGAGCTTCCAACTGAGGGCTATACCGTCCAGGCTGGAGAAATCATAACGGTTTTCCAGGATAAAACGCAGGGGTTTACCCGGAACGGGCTTCAGTCTGACCGGCGCGAAAACCTGCCGGCATTCGGCCATCGCGGGCTTGGGGGTCTGGTCGGGGAAGAGGAGCCCGTCCAGGCAGAAATCGTAGTCCGAAGGCTCGTCCCCAAAGTCGCCGCCGTACTTCCAATACTTGACCCCCTCCGGGCTGAACGCCTCAAGGCCGTGGTCTATCCATTCCCAGATAAAGCCCCCCTGCAAGCCGTGATGACCCTCGATAGCCTGCCAGTAGTCCGCCAGGCTGCCGTTGGAATTCCCCATGGCGTGGGAGTATTCGATCATGATCAGGGGCCGGTGTTCCTCCCGGTACTTCACAAAGTCCGTGATGCGCTCGATCTCCGGGTACATGGGGCTGATGATGTCGCTTATCTCGCTGATACGCGGGGCGTCCAGATGCACGGCCCCCTCGTAGTTGATAAGGCGCGAGGGGTCGGTACGGCGTATCCAGGCGGAAAGCATGGAGTGGCTGGCGCCGTCTCCGCTCTCGTTGCCCAGGGACCAGATGATCACCGAGGGGTGGTTCTTGTCGCGCTCCACCATCCGCTGAATCCGGGCTGTGTAGGCGGCGGACCAGGCGGTGTCCCAGCAGAGCTGGGAGTAAAAACAGTGATGTTCGATGTTGGCCTCGTCTACGAGGTAGATGCCGTAGCGGTCGCACAGTTCGTACCAGCGCTCGTCATCGGGGTAATGGCAGGTGCGCACGGCGTTGAAGTTGTGGGATTTGAGGAGTCTGATGTCCCGCAGCATCCCTTCGGTAGAGAGGGTCTTGCCGGTCTTCTCGTCATGCTCGTGGCGGTTCACCCCTTTGATCAGCACGGCCCGCTCATTGATGAGCAGCTCCCGCCGCGCTATGGCGAGGTTTCGGAAGCCGGTGCAGAAGGCGGCGCTTTCGATGTGCCGCCCGTCCCGCAGCAGGCTCAGGGTGAACACGTACAGATGCGGGGCCTCGTGGGACCACACTTTGGGGTTGGGCAGATGCAGCTTCCCGGTGACGCTGTTGGAGTTGTTACGGTAGTCGCAGTCCAGGACAAGGGAGCCTTGGGCAAGGGCGCGCCCTTCCAGCAGTTTCGCGGCCTTGGCCTTGGCGTCCTTGGCATCCTTGGGCAGTTCAAAGGGGTACAGGGCGTAGGCGATGGTGAAGGGGCTGCCGGGATTCAGCGGGGCCCCATAGTTGCCGGTACTCCGGCTTACCGGGAGCTTTCCCCCCAGGGTTACGGTGAATTCCAAGGTCCCGATGGGAACGGACGCGGGTTCTTCGGCCTTTCCCGGTTTGGGGAGATTGTGTATCGCCCCGGGCAGGGCTTTGACGTCCTTGATATACGCGGCTTCGGTGCTGTAGAGGAACACGCTCCGGTGGATGCCGCCGTACCACCACTGGTCTTGATCTTCTATATAACTGGCGTCGGAATAGCGAATCACCTTGATTCCCAGGGTATTCTCCCCGTCCTGGAGGAAGGCGGTGATGTCAAACTCCGAGGGAAGGCGGGTATCTTTGCCCAGGCCGGCGAGGGTTCCGTTCACATAGACGAGGGCGCAGCTTTCGGCGGACCCGACGTGAAGCACAACCCGGCGGCCTTTCCACGACGGGGGCAGGCTGAATGTCCGGTGGTACAGGCCCGCGGGGTTGTACTCAGGCGCATGGGGGGGCTCGGCTTGGAAGGGCATCTGCACGTTGGTGTAGTGGGGTTTATCGAAGCCCTGGCGCGTCCACGTGCCGGGCACGTTCAATTCGGCCCAGTCTTTGGCGTCATAACCGGGGGCGGTCCATTCCGGGGCGCATATTCCGCCCGCTTCGGAAGCGGCGCTAGTATCAACATCGTCGCGGGGGTTATTGAGCAGGGTGAACTGCCAAGCGCCGTCCAAGCTCAAGACGAGTCCGTTTTCCCCGGCGCCGCGGAATTCGGGCCCGGCGACGGCGTCCGCAAGCGCTTCAGCGGCGGAACCAAAGGGCAAAAGGGGGCTGCGCATGGGCAGACGGTTGAGTTCTTGTATTTCCGGGTTTTCCCAGACGGGGGGTATAGCGGCCTTCATAATAGTTCATTGTAGGGGGGCTTTTTTTGGATTGTCAAGCTGGATGCCCCG
>JAITHH010000290.1 GCA_031280065.1 Treponema sp.
CCCCCATCCGCTCAAATATTTTGTTGACAGCCCGCCGGGGATGCTCTACCATTACAAATACAATTTCTTGTACATTCAGAGAGGCGTCCATGATACTGGAAACCATACAAAACACCCTGCGGGAAGCCTTTCCCCGCCTGAATCTCGCGGCCTCCATGGACGAACGGGGGATCGTAACCCTGCGGGGGGACTGCGAAACCTGGAATCAGGCGGTGGACGCGGGCCACCTGGCGGCAAAACCCCCGGAAGTCAAGAACGTGGTCAGCGAGATCACCGTGCGCGGGCAGCCAGCCCCCCGCAGGGACTACGCCCCATACCGGGCAGCGGGACTGCGGATCGGACCAGTTGATTCCGCGGACGTGCTGATCATCGGCGCGGGAATTTCCGGCTGCGGCATTGCCCGGGAACTCTCCAAGTACCAGTTGAAGATCCTCGTGGCCGAACAGGGAGACGACGTGGCTGCGGGGGCCACTAAAGCGAATAACGGCAACATCCATCCAGGACATGATGTCAAGCCCGGAACCCTCAAGGCCCGCCTCAACGTCCAGGGCAACCGGATGTACCGCCGCTGGGCCGAAGAACTCGGCTTTGAACTCCAGCGCTGCGGCCTGCTGGGGGCAGCCACGGATGAAAAACTCCTGCCCGGCTTTGAAAAAGCCCTGGCAATTGCGAAACTCAACGGCGTGGAAAGCCCTGAGATCGTTGACGGGGAGCGCCTGCGGGAGATCGAGCCGGGATTCGCCGCCCTGGGGATCGAACCCGTGCTGGGACTCTGGCTGCCGTCCATGGGACTCGTGGAACCCTACAAAGCCGCTATCGCCTTGGCGGAGAATGCCGTCATGAACGGGGCGCGGTTCCTTTTCAACTGCACGGTGGCGGACATTCTTTGCGAGGACGGGCGCGTTACCGGGGCCGTTACCAGCAAAGGGATCATCGAAGCCCGGTACATCATCAACTGCGCCGGGGTCTATGCGGACGAGATTTCCGCCATGGCCGGGGACAAGAGCTATACGATTCACCCCCGCAAGGGCGTCATCGCCATTCTGGACAAACAGCGCAAGCCCCTGTTCGCTTCCCTGGCAGGACTCGTGGGAGCCGCGCCGGTCAAAGCAAAGGCCAACGCCGAATCCAAGGGCGGGGGCATGTGCCGCACCCCGGAATGGAACGTGCTCATGGGGCCCTCGGCCATGGAAGTACCGGACAAGGAAGACCTGAGCGCCGGGCCGGAAGAGCTGCAGTACGCCATGGCCCTGGGTGAGTTCTACGGCATCGGCTATGGGGACATCATCCGGTTCTTTACAGGCAGCCGCCCGGCTACTTATAAGGAAGATTTTGTGATCGAGCGCTCGCCGGTTACCGCAGGATTCATCAACGTGGGGGGTATTCAGTCTCCGGGACTCGCGGCGGCCCCGGCAATTGCCGGGATGGTCGAAGGGATGCTGGCCCAGGCCGCGGCGGAGGACAGCCGGCCCCTGGAGCCGAACCCGGCCTTTAACCCCATCCGGGAGCGGGAGATCGAATTCCGCGCATTGAGCCGGGAGGCCCAGGACGAATTGATCCGCCGGGAACCGGCCTACGGGCATATCGTCTGCCGCTGTGAAACCGTTACCGAGGGTGAAATTCTCGCGGCCCTCCGCTCGCCCGTGCCCGCCCGTTCCATCGACGGGGTGAAGCGCCGGACCCGGGCCGGCATGGGCCGCTGTCAGGGGGGCTTCTGCCAATGCCGGGTCATGGAAATCATGGCCGGGGAGCTTGGCCTGGACAGGGCGGAAATCACCCTGCGCGGGGAGGGGACGCCTATCCTCCTGGGGAACAGCCGGCCTGGGAGAAGCGCGGTATGAAGCGGCGGGATGTTGATATTGCGGTTATCGGGGCAGGGCCCGCGGGGCTTGCGGCGGCTCTGGAGGCGGAGCGTTTGGGGGTCAAGCGGGTATTGCTCCTGGAGCGGGACCGCGATCTGGGGGGTATTCTCCAGCAGTGCATTCACGATGGCTTCGGCATCCACCGCTTCGGCAAGCGGCTTTCCGGGGGCCAGTACGCCCAGAACTTCATCGATCAACTGGCGGGCTCTTCCGTGGAGGTCCTCACCGATACCATGGCCCTGGAACTCAGCCCTGACCGGCGGATCTTCGCGTGCAGCGGGAATCACGGCGTACTTGAAATACGCTGCGGGGCGGTGATCCTGGCCATGGGCTGCAGGGAGCGCACGGCCCCGCAGGTCCTGATCTACGGGGACCGGCCCGCGGGGGTTCTGACCGCCGGGGCGGTGCAGCGCTATATCAACATGGAAGGCTATCTGCCGGGAAAGCGGGCGGTGATCCTCGGTTCCGGGGACATCGGCCTCATCATGGCCCGCCGGATGACCCTGGAGGGCATCGAGGTGCAGGGAGTCTACGAGGTGATGAGCAGTCCTGGGGGCCTCACGCGGAACATCGTGCAGTGCCTGGAGGACTTCAACATTCCCCTGCATCTGTCCCATACCGTAACCCGGCTCCGGGGCCGCAAGCGCCTTGAGGCGGTTACGGTGGCGGCGGTTGACGGGAACCGGAACCCCATTCCGGGCACTGAAACGGAGATTCCCTGCGATCTTCTGGCCCTGGCTGTGGGTCTGATCCCGGAAAATGAACTTTCCCTCCAGGCGGGGATAGAGATAGACAGCCGCACCAGGGGGCCCGCGCTGGATTCGGCCTTTATGACCAGCGTTCCGGGGATTTTCGCTGCGGGGAATGTGGCGGCGGTATTCGACCTGGTGGACTATGTGTCCCTGTCCGCGGAGATTGCGGCCCGGGGCGCGGCGGCGTGGCTTGGGGGGGAACTTTCCGCGCCGGGCTGGGACCCGGTGAATGCCGGGGAGAACGTGAACTTTGTGGTGCCCCAGCGTGTGCGGCGGGAGGCTGGGGCCGGGGAGCGGGTCTTTTTCCTGCGGGTGAAGCGGCCTCAAAAGGCCGGGGTCTTGGTTTGTTCGGGCCCGGAGGGGGTCGCGCTGACCAAACGCTGCCGTTATGCGGCCCCGCCTGAGATGATCCGCTTTGAGACTGGGGCGCGGGGGCCGCTGCTGGCGGCGATGCGCGGGGAGGAGGCGTGATGGGCAAGGAGATTATCTGCATTGTCTGTCCCAATAGCTGCCGTCTTTGGGTGAGCGAAGAGGGGGGGAGTCTGCGGGTGCGGGGGAACGAGTGCAAGCGGGGGGAGGCGCACGGGGCGCAGGAATACCGGGAGCCTTTGCGGATGCTTACGACGACGGTGGCGGTGCGAGGCGGGATTTTGCCCCGGCTTCCGGTGATCAGCGCGGGGGAGCTGCCCAAGGCGAAGCTGGGGGAGTGTCTGGCGCTGTTATACCGGCTGGAGGTTGAGGCTCCGCTGCGGCATGGGGATGTTATTGTGAAGGACATTTGCGGCAC
>JAITHH010000029.1 GCA_031280065.1 Treponema sp.
CCCGATCCCATCCCGAACTCGGAAGTTAAGCCTTCCCGCGCCGATGATACTGCGCCCCTAAATCGCGGGAAAGTAGGTCTCCGCCAGGCTCTTTTTTTCCGTAGCCTTACCAAACGGGGGTTTCCGTTAATAAATTCTAGTTGGTATATTGATTTTTCTGGACTTCTCCCTCGACGAATCCCAGGGGCGCTGTATCGTGAAGGGGCATACTGAATTCACCTTTCCGTTCCGGTCAAGGCCGTATCCCTATATCCGCAGAAGCATCCCGTCATAGGCGGGGACAATGTCTTGGGGAGAAAGCAGTTCGGCGGACTCCTCATAACTTACACCGCCATTGTGGGAAAAGTGATTGGCAATGAAGCGTGTGTCTTGGTTCGCCAGGCCTGCGGCAGTCAGACGTTTCTTTACAGTGAAATTTTCCGCGATACCCATGTGGCCGGAGCTGCCCTTCATTTTACCGTGGGTGCAGTCCATACTCACGGCTTTCAGCGTTCGGCCTTCGAGGGCTTCCGCCAAATCCTGTTCCAGTTCTTCCCCGGGCAGGGCCGTGTCGTTCATTTGGAGGAATGTGGCGTCCCCTTCCCGTACCAGAAAGAGAAGGCAATCCTCGCGGGGGTCATGCCGGGCGCGAAGGGCGGTAATGGTCAGCGCTCCACATTCGATGATGCTCTTCACGCCGATTTCATATATCTCCAGCGAAGGGTTATCCGGTGAGCCGAGGTCAAAGTCCAATCCCTGCCGGATAACCGCACCGCATTTTTTATTTCCATAAACACGCAGGGGTTTTTCGTCCGGGATATGGGCGTAACAGCCGGTTGTACGAAAGCAGAGGTCTGCGGCGTTGAGATGATCCGTGTGAGAATGGGTTAGGCAGAGGGCTTCCACTGCGGCCAAGTCCAGATTATAGCGGAATTTGTGGTGCATACAGTCCGGGGTCAGGTCCAGCATAAGGCGCTGGTTGATAAGGAAGCCGCAGCGGGACCGGTGTTCGCGTCCTCCCATCTGAGCGGCGTTGATGCAAGTCGTACAGCGGCAAAACAGGGCAGGTATGCCTTCTGCGGCAGCGGTTCCTAAAAACAGAATTTCCATAGAATTGAAAGTATACCAGAACCATATCAGTGTCTAGGGAAGGCAAGGGGGAAGAAGCGAAAGCAAGTACAGCATGTCTTCTCGCGTATCATCCTGCTGATACGATGCCTTACCGCCCGATTTCAGCCTTCCCCTTTAAAGCCTCCGCTACCAGGGGGGGGACCAGCGCCGACACGTCCCGGTGAAACGAGACCAGCTCTTTGATCGCCGAAGAGCTGAGGGCGAAGAACTCAGGCGCGGCGGGCAGAAAGACCGTCTCGATACCCGGGGCCAGGGTTTTGTTCATCAGCGCCAGTTCGAACTCGTATGGGAAATCCACCGGCCCCCGGACTCCCCGCACCAGGAGCGCCGCGCCCCGCTCCCGCATAAAGTCCACGATGAGGGTGCCGCAGACAGCCGCGGATACATTGCTCCAGGGCTGGACCAGCCCCTGCAGCAGGGAAAGGCGCTCCTCCGTAGAAAAGAGGGACCGTTTCCCCCGGTTTTCCGCCAGCGCCACGATCAGCTCATCGAAAAGGGAAGCCGCCCGGCGGATAATATCGAGGTGGCCGTATGTCGGGGGATCGAAAGAACCCGGAAAAACCGCTTTTATCATTGTGTCCCTACCATAAACACGTTGACACTCCCCGGTCAAGCGGCTAAACTGAACAAGACGATGTTGAAAATAGTTTTTTTTGTGCTGCTGGGTTTCTTTCTGTTTCAGTCCTGTAGAACGGCTCCCAATCCCCCAATCGAGGTTCAGCGCGAAGCGCCTCAGCCCCTGCCGCCGCCGGATGTCCCTCCTTCCGCCGGGGAAGCGCCTATAGCGCCCGAAGAGGATGAAGAAGACGAGGCGTCTTTTGACCCCGCGACCGTTACCAAGGAGGAATTCGGGACGGTCAAGGCCGAGGTTCAGGCGCTGATTTCCAGTCTCAACCGCATTATCTACCGCAGGGATTACGCCGCGTGGCTGACTCATTTGAGCGCGGCCTACTTTGAGCAGATCGCCGCCCCGGAATTCCTGGCGGAGATGAGCGAGCATCCCCGCCTCAAAACGCAGAAGATCATATTGACAAGCCCCCAAGATTACTTTATGAATGTGGTAATTCCCTCCCGCGCCAACGAGCGGGTGGATGATATTGAGTTTGTTACCCACCGGAGGGTCAAGGCGTTTTCGATTACCGCAAAGGGCCAGCGCTTGCGGCTGTATGATCTGCAAAAGACGAACGAGGGCTGGAAGATAATCAATTAGGGCTGTTCCAAAACCGTGTGTTTTGAAATAGACGCAAATCCCGCGGGATTTGCGGTTATACATGTTCATTGATAAATGGTTTAAAGGAGGATTGAAATGATGAGTCTCAAGCGTACAGGCGCGCTGGCGGCGTTTTTTCTGGCGCCGGTATTTTGGGCGGTAGGGCAGAGTTCCGGTACGGCGGACACGGAAACGTCCGTCGAAGAGTCCTATCTGCAGGAGTCGGTGGATGTGATGATCATCAGAGAGCAGAGCAGATCGGGCAGCCGGGAGATGAAGCTCGCCGCCCTGGAGTACATCGGGAACGCCATCGAAGAGGGGAAGGCGGGGGAAGACATCCAGGGCGCCCTGGAATACATGGCCATGGAAGGCATCCTGAACAAAACCCATGAAAACGGACGGCTGACCAACAATTTCCCCGATGTTCGTACCAAGGCAGCCGCCTATCTGGGCGATTTGGGCACCGTGGAGGCGAAAGATACCCTCATCAAGATGACTTTAGTGGAGACCGAGCCCATGGTGCTGACCGAAGCGATAAAATCCCTGGGGAAAATCGGCATGAACGAAGAAAACGAGACGACCAACACCATTTCCTGGATTGTCGCCCGCTTTGACACGCTGAACCCGGACAACCTTTTGGCCCTTTCCGCGCTGGATACCTTTGAAATCATCGCCGAGAAGAACGGGGGGCTTCGGGACGCCGCCACCCTGCGGGCGATTATGCGCATAGGTGAAGGGCCTTACATCAAGGCCGTCCAGGACCGGGCCAAGCAGCTTTTGGCCACCCTGCGTAAGTATTCCGCGCAAAACAGATAACCGTGTTTCCCGGCTCGCGGCTCGCGGGCCGGGAGAACCATCCGGTAGAGCGCCATTATACGCATCCGCTTACTGATACGCCCCGAAACAGCGGCGTTTCCGTATCAGCGGCGGCTGCGGACAGCCTAAACCGTCTGGTTTTTTATACACATAACGGCCTCCAGACGTAATTCAACGGGCTATTTTTGTTAATTCAATGAGCTCCAGACATAATTCAACGGGCTATTTTTGTTAATTCAATTGGCTCCAGACATAATTCAATTGACTATTTTAGTTAATTCAATTGGCTCAAAACATAATTGAATTGACTATTTTAGTTAATTCAATTGGCTCCAGACATAATTCAATTGACTATTTTAGTTAATTCAATTGGCTCAAAACATAATTGAATTGACTATTTTAGTTAATTTAATGGCCTCAAAACAGGGCTGCATTGCCGCTGAACCACGGGCAGCTACCTTTGAGCCGGCGGGAATTCCCCCGACACGCGGACATCGCGGCGGGGAACCGGAATGTGCAGCCCCGCTTCCTCGACACGGGCCTTGAGGTTCCGCATCTGCTCCCAATAAATGTCCCAATAATCCCCGACCGAGGCCCAGGCGCGGATAGCGATACACACCCCGCTGTCCTGCAAAGCCTGGAGGATAACCTGCGGGGCGGGGTCTTTCAAAAACCGGGGCTCGGACGCGATAACGCTCCGCATCACCTCAAAAGCCGTGTCAATCGAATCGGACAAGGCGATAGTGATCAGCAGTTCCATGCGGCGTTTGCCGTTCCGGGTGTAATTCTTCAAGGGATTGCCCCAGATGCTGGAGTTCGGCGCGGAAATATAGATGCCGTCAAAGGTTTCCAGGATGGTGGTAAAGAGGTTGATGTCCTTCACCGTCCCCGCGTACTCGCCGAATTCGATGTATTCCCCCCGGCGGCAGCTCCCCAGGGCCAGGAGGATAATGCCCGCGGCGATATTCCCCAGGGTGTCCTTCAAGGCAAGCCCCACGGCGACCCCCGCGGCGCCCAGCACGGCGATCAGGCTGGCGGTATTCACCCCAAAGACATTGAGGATCATGATCACGCAGATAGTGAAGATTCCATACCGGACAATGAGGCGCAGCAGGGAAAGCACGGTCTCGTCAACCGGCGGCTTGCCGCTTTGATTGATCAGCTTCCGCCCGCCCTTGGACAGGACCAGGCCGATAATGATGATGACGGCGGCGGCAACGGCGTTTTTGGCAAATCCGATAATGCCGTCCGCATGGTATTCCCACAAGCGCAATAGTTCTTCCCGCATATTCATATCTCCTTTGCGATCAGCGGCTTATTAAGGGGGGGCAAGCCCCCCTCGCTCCAAAGCCTACGGCTTTTCCGCTACCCCCCATGCGGGGGTTCCACCCCCGCAACGCCCCCGCCCAACAGCCGCGCCCGCAGGGCGTTGACCCGGCAATGCGGCACGGCGTAGCGCTCGCAATCCCCCCTATTAACACATCTGCGCGAAGGCTTTAGCCTGAG
>JAITHH010000033.1 GCA_031280065.1 Treponema sp.
GCCCTGTTTGACCACCCCTACCCGGCCTTCCAGAATAAACCGTATCCGGTCGTTGGGGGTCCCTTCGAGAATAATGACCGCCCCCTCCGCATAGGACTCTTCTTCCATCAAGGGTCTGATGGCGTCGATTCTCTCTTGCAACAGACCGCCGAATAGAGAATATTTTTGCAGCGCCTGAGATTCAACTGCCATGATCCCTCCTTTTGGGGGCCCGCCGCGCCCCGCTGGTTCGCCCGCGCACGTATCTTAGTTGTGTTTGAAGAACATAACATCCCCGTCCTGCACGATGTACTCTTTGCCTTCCACACGGTATTTACCGGCTTCCTTGATCTTCGCCTCGGTTCCATACTGGAAGATGTCGGCGCAGGAGTAGACATCCGCCTTGATAAAGCCCTTCTCAAAGTCCGTATGAATCACTCCCCCGGCCCTGGGGGCCTGGTCCCCGGCGCGGATAGTCCAGGCCCGGCACTCGTCGGCTCCGGCGGTAAAGAACGTCCGCAGGCCCAACAGCCGGTAAACCGCGCGGATCAGCGCGGCAAGGCCCGTCTCCTCCATGCCCAGCTCCCCTAAAAAGGCCAGCCGTTCCGCCGGGTCCTCGATGGCGCCTAACTCCGCCTCGAACTTCCCGCAGATAACCACCGCTTCTGAACCTTCCGCCCCGGCGCGGCTTTGCACCGCCTGAATATGCCGGTCAGCCGCGCCCGCGGCCAGCGCCCGCATCCCCTCTTCGTCGGTATTGCACACATAAAGCTGCGGTTTCAAGGTGATAAAGTGGCAGTCGTAGACCGCCTCCCGCTCATCATCAGTTAAGGGGACCGAGCGGGCGGGCTTTCCCTGCTCCAGAGCGGCGCCGATCTTCTCCAGCGCGGCCAGCACGGTTCCGGCGTTCTTCTGCTCCGCCTTCGCCTGCACTTTGAGGGCCCGTTCCGCCCGCTCCCGGCGCTTTGCCAGGGTTTCCAAGTCCGCCAAGGCCAGTTCAAGGGTGATGATTTCCATGTCCGAGGCGGGATCAACGCGGTTCTCGACATGGATGATGTCAGGGTTCTCGAAACAGCGCACCACCTGCGCGTACATGGCCGCCTCCCGGATATGGGACAGGAACTGATTCCCCAGGCCCTCGCCCTTGGAAGCGCCCTTAACCAGACCCGCGATGTCCACAAACTCCACGGACGCGGGAATAGTCTTCTGGGGCTTAAACAGGGCCGACAGCTTATCGAGCCGCTCATCAGGTACATTCACGATGCCTACGTTGGGGTTAATGGTACAGAAGGGGTAGTTCGCCGCCTCCGCCGGGGCTCCGCTTAGGGCCGAAAAAATAGTTGACTTGCCGACATTGGGGAGCCCGACGATACCGCAGTTAAGAGCCATGCGGTCATTGTAAGCCGCTTTTTGCTGCCGGTCAATAACCGGCGGTTCTTGATCGGCGGTTATTGAGAGGTCAATGACCGCCGGTCACTGACCGAGGTTTCCCGCCATCAGCAGGGCCATAACCTTCGCGTTTCCGAGAATATTACCGATAAGCGCGTATTCGTTGGGCTGATGGGCCGTGTCGTCCATGCGGCTCCACACCGCCGCGGCAATCCCCCTGTTCCGCAAAGGAGCGGCCACCGTTCCTCCGCCGATGCCGATAAGCCGCGTTTTCACGCCATAGACCTCCTTGACCGTCTTGGCAAGGAAGGCTATCAGCGGAGCGTCAGGCGGAGTGGGCCGGGATTCCGCCGCCTGGGGGGTGGTATAGCTGATGTTTACCCGGTACTTGGCCTCCACCGCCGCCTTGATCCGGTCTATCTCGGCGAGTACCTCCTGGTTTGAGTAGCGGGGGAGAATCCGCATATCCATGCAGAATACGTCCTCGCCGGGGATAGTGTTGATATTCGGGACATTGGCTTCCTTCTTGGTGGGCTGGAAGGTGGAATAATCCGGCTCAAACAGAGAATCCCGGTCGCTGAATCGCTCCGAAAGACCGTCGTGGAGTTTGACGGCTAATTCCGCCCCGGCCAAGTGCGCGTTGATCCCCTGATCGGGCCGGGAACCGTGCACCTGACGCCCCTGGGTAACAAAACGGGCCCAGATCAGGTTCTTTTCCGCAATCTCGATAGTTTCCCCCTGGGGATCGCCGCCGTCGGGGATCAGCACCATATCATTTGGCCGGAAAAGTTCCGGGATCGCCCCGCTCTGTATCTGCTTGATGAGCCAGAGGACGCCGTAAGCGCTTCCTGCCTCTTCATCGGCGGCAAAGAGGAGTTTTACCGTATGAGGCGGGGTAATGCCCAGCTTGATCAGCGCCAGGGCCGCCAGCGTTGACGAGACGAGGCCCTGCTGGTTGTCCTCCACGCCCCGGCCAATAATCCGAGGCCCTTGACGGATCACCTGCCAGGGATCGCTTTGCCACAGGGAAGCCTCTCCGGGGGGGACCACGTCCAGGTGGCTTATAATCCACAGCCGGGGGGCGCTGCTGTTACCGTCATCTAAACCGGGAATCGAGGCGGCGAGGTTCGGCCTGACGCCGCCTTTGGCCCGCGCATCCGGGGCGTCGAAGCGCTCCAGGTTGACCAGGCCCTGATCCCGCAGCCACGCCTGGAGGAATTCAGCCTTATCCAATTCGCCCTCGCCGCCTGATTCGGGGGACACTGCGGGCCGCTTGCAGAGTTCGGTTTCCAACTCCACGGCCAGCGCTTCACTTTGTTCTATATATTTAAACAATTGTTCTTTCATTGATTCCTCCTTGTGCGCGGTTCCTCATGGACTTTGTATTGTACCGCAAAGCACGTACTGCGGAAATACGTCCGCAAACAAGCAAAGCGCCGTACCTTGACAAGCCGGGGGAGGGGAGGGGATCATAGTACCTCATTGGAGGTAATGGAGTGTGCATTGCGGAGATTTTTCTCGTTGCTGTCGGGCTTGCCATGGACGCCTTCGCGGTCTCCATTACCCTGGGTTTGCCGCT
>JAITHH010000037.1 GCA_031280065.1 Treponema sp.
TTGACTTCGTATTTGCCGTAGAGTTCGTTATTGATAACGCCGCTCTGCGCCACAATACCCGCATAGTTTTCGATAAGCGCGCCGCTTTGTTCAGTAGTCATGCTTTAAGTGTAGTAGAAGACCGGCGATGGGGCAAGCCAAAGCGGATTGCGGGGGCCCGCAATCCGCTTTGCCCAAAGTCTTCGCGCATAGAGGCTCAGGGGCATAATGCGCGAACAGCGCCATGCTTCAAATCTTATACTCAGGCAGATCCATCATGCCGTATTCCAGCAGTAACTGCTCCAGCCGGTCCGTGGGTATGGGCGCGGGAATCGAGAACTCCGTGTTGCCGTCAATGGCCCGCGCCAGCTTCCGGTATTCATCCGCCTGGGGAGCGCCGGAATCGTACTCAATCACCGTTTTGCGGTTCAATTCCGCGCGCTGTACAATGTTATCGCGGGGGATAAAGTAGATAAGCTGCGTACCAAGCTCCTTGGCAACCGCACGCAGTAAATCTATCTCGTTGTCAACATTACGGCTGTTGCAGATAAGGCCCCCCAGCCGCACATTGCCTTTGGCCGCGTACTTTTTGATCCCCTTGCAAATATTGTTCGCCGCGTACAGCGCCATCATCTCTCCTGACGCGACGATGTATATCTCCTTCGCCTTGCCTTCGCGGATGGGCATGGCGAAACCGCCGCATACCACATCGCCCAGCACATCGTAGAACACATAGTCAAGGTCCTCGGTATACGCGCCCAGGGTTTCCAGCATATCAATCGCCGTGATGATGCCCCGGCCCGCGCAGCCCACGCCCGGTTCAGGCCCTCCGGACTCAACACAGCGGATGTCCCGGCAGCCGGTCTTCACCAACTGCTCGAGGCGTACTTCCTGCGTGTTATCACGAATCGTGTCCAGGACGGTCTTTTGATGAAGTCCCCCCAGCAGTAACCGTGTCGAATCCGCCTTGGGATCGCAGCCAACCACGAGGATGCGCTTGCCCATCTCCGCAAGACCCGCGGTCAGGTTCTGCGTGGTGGTGGATTTGCCGATCCCCCCTTTTCCATAAATCGCCACTTGTCTCATGTCCTTCCTCCTAAAGGGCAAGGCGTTCCCGCGCCTCGGTGTAGATGTCTTCCAAAAGTTTCAGCCCCCCGGAATAGCCCGCAAGATGACTGTTGATGACCATGCGTGAAACCAGCGGGTATGACACATTGACAAATATGCCTGATACGTCCGGCGCGACCTGGCGTTCCCAGTTTGATCCGAGAATCAGAGGGTTGCCGCCGAAATCCGTTTCGCGGATCCGCCGGTGTATCTCCTCCCCGTCAGTGCTGAATACCGCCTCCGCCTGGATGCCGTAATTGAGTTTTTTGAATTCCTCCCGCACCCCGTTCTGGTACGGTTCCGGCGTATCATCGGTGATAAACTGGACCGCCGGGAACATCCCCAGGTCGTTGACTAAAAACTTGGTACACCCCAGCGCGTAGTGGGCATCGGCAACGCAGACAAACCGCTTGCTCATGATCCGCTGTTCAAGGAATATGTCGGCGTAGCGTTCGATGTAGTAATAGTATTCGCGCTCGCCCTCGTCTATTGCCCCGTCAATAACGCCGCGCCCGACGCCCGCCGCTTCGCCCAGGGCACGGAGGAATTTACTCGTTTCAAACGCGCCGATGGGGAGTACCGGGTAGTGCAGAAACGGCGCGCCGTACTTCGCCTTGAGGAATTCAAGGCTTTCAAGCCCCGCCCAGGGGGAGACGAGAATGTTAAGCTCGGCGTCAGGAATTCTGTCGATGTTCGCAATTCCCCTGCCGTGGCCGAATATGGTATTCGGTTCCAGGCCCAGGCTGGCCGTAAGCCGCTCAAGTTCCCGCAGGTTTCCCAGCCAGAACGCGTCCTGCATGGGGGGCGCGGAAAAAATATTCACCAGTCCTTTTTGCGTCTGAGCGCGGCGTTTAGGCAAATATTGGTCAAAAAGCGCCCGCAGAACCCAGTCGTGGCCCTGGTAGTTGCTCCCCTTAAAGCCCGGTGCATGGGCGTAGATCACCGGCTTCCGCGCATCCGCGAATTCGCCGGCGACCTCGGCTATGTCATCGCCGATGATCTCCTGCGTACAGCCTGAGAGGACCACAAACAAACCGGCGTCGATGATGTCCAGGGCGTTTGCGATGGTTGCCCGGAGTTTGTTTTCGCCGCCGAAGACCACCTCTTTCTCGCTGACGCTGGTGCAGGGAAAGATATTCGGCGAAAAGGTCCCCGATGTACCGTTGTTGTCGTTGAGTTTCGATGCGCAGCCCGGACCTGCGTGCAGAACCGGTATCGCGCCTGAAATGGCGTGCACGGTCTGCATGGCGGCCAAAGCGCACTTGTAGCGGGGCTGATAGAGTACCTTTGCCATTATACCGCCTCCGCCCGCGCCGCGCTGCCTTGGACGCCGCCCGCCGCTAAAGCGCCTCCGCCTGAAAGCATCGCGTCGTTTTGCTGTTCATACCACCACGCCGTGTAGGGGAGCTTGACCCGGGACGCGAGATTTTTTTCAAAGCTCCGGTTCTTAATGGTATCGGCCACGTACCGGGCGAAATTCAGCATACCCCGGTAGCCGAAGATCATGTACTCATCGGCCACATACACGGCGGCGGTTCCCTGTTTGATTGCCCACACGGTGCTTCCCGGATGGCGCGAGAAGTACAGGTCCGGCTTGCAGCGGTTTATGATGTTGAGTATTTCGTAGTTCTGCATATCAGCGACACTCAAACTGATATTGGTTTTCAATTCATCCCGCAGGTAGTGCAGCGCGGGGGGAACTTCACCATTGTCGTATTTGTAGTCATAGTGCCAGGCCGCGGCCCACACCGTCTCGATGCCGAGTTCCGAGAGGACGCGGGAAACTTCGTAGGTGTAGCCGGGTCCCATGCCGATAACGGCTCTGAGGCCGGTGAGTTCTTTCTTAATTTCCAGAATGGCGGGAAGATAGCGTTCCCGCTCGCGGCGCAGAAACGCTTCCACTTCCGCCTGTTTGCCGATGACTTCCCCTATCCCGCGCAGCCAGGTTTCAAAACCGGCGATTCCCATGGAGTTAATCGTGCGGACGTAGGGTACGCCGTACTGTTCTTCAAGCGCGTTTCCGAGGTAGGTGCCCAGGGTGCCGCAGATGCACACCGTCGCCAGCGATTCAGACAGATGCGACAGTTCTTCTACCGTTGAGTTCATGTACAGAAACTGCGGTGTTACGCCGAGTTCTTTGAATATGCCGGTAATTTGCGGGCGCTCACTTTCAAAGAAATTTTTAAAGTTGATGACCGGACGCTTTTCTTTGGGCGGCTTTACCAGCGTACGGATGACGGCGTGGTCGGCGGCATCAAAGCCGGATGCCCAGATGCGGGACTTAAAACCCTCGCAGTGAATGCTCTCTACCGGGATGGGCAGCTCTCCGGCCAGCTCTTCCGCCAGGCTGTCAATGTCCTCGCCGATGACGCCTGACACGCAGGAGGAGGCGATGAACATCGCCTTCGGTTTATGCGTGCGGTATGTTTCCAGGGAGATCTCCCGGAGTTTTGAGACCGCGCCGAAGACCGTGTCGTTCTCGTCGATGCCCGTCCCCACCAGCACGGATTTGTTTTCCGCGCCGATCCGCGCGGCGATTTGCCGGGAGAGTACATTCGTCCCCGCCGCCATCGCGCAGCAGCCCGACGGCCCATGGTAAACCACGGCAATGTCGCGGATTCCCAGGAGCTGGCCGATAGCGCAGGTCGAGAGGCATAGGCTCGACTGGCTGAAGCAGCGTTCCCGGTTTTTCAGTGTGCCGCAGCAGGAACGGGTTACCAGATCATCGAGATCGCCCGAATAGCCGGTAATGGAACCGAGCCGCGCCTCACGGGTATTTGCGGCAGGTTTCTTGAGTAGGGTAAGCAGTTTGTCCGCCATGATTCCTTCCTTCTTTCCTTTTAGGGTATGGGCCCTATTCTTATTAACTTGATAAGAATAATAAGACTATGGCGTTGTGTCAAGCCGTTCCGCAGGGGCGATGCCCACTGTCAACAACTTAAGAAGATTACAGGGGGCACCCCCCTCGCTCCAGCCCTGCGGGCTTCCGCTGCCCCCCGGCGGGGGTGTGGGGGCAGGGCCCCCGCCTAACAACCGCGCCCCCCGCTTGCCGGACGCTTCCGTTTGTGCTACATTGAAGCCCGGCGGTTCCAGCGGCAGGGCCGCCTTGGTACAAGCCGCGGCGGTCATCCTGTTACCCGCCTTACCAAAACAAGGAGTCTTCTATGCCGGAACGTTCTGCCGGTTCTTTCCGTTACCTCGACCTGATCACGGCCTTCTTCGTAACAATCCTCATCATCAGTAATGTGGCGTCCTCGGCCAAGATCATCGATCTGGGGTTCTCCCTCTTCGGCGTCCCCCTGGCCTTTGACGGGGGAACCCTCCTCTTCCCCATTTCCTACGTCTTTGGGGACATCCTCACCGAAGTCTACGGCTTTCGGGCCTCCCGCCGGGTCATCTGGACGGGCTTTGCGGCGCTGGCCCTGGCCTGTCTGCTCTTCTTCCTGCTCCGCGTCCTCCCCGCCGAGGAAGCCTGGGAGCGTTCCGCCGGGAGCGCCGCCTACGACGCGATCCTGGGGGGGATGAGCACGGGGGGCATCGCCCTGGCGAGTCTCTTGGGCTACTGGGTAGGTGAATTTGCCAATTCCGTCACCCTGTCCCGGCTCAAGGTACTGATGAAAGGCAAGATGCTCTGGGTAAGAACCATCGGCAGCACCCTTATCGGTGAGGGCCTGGACAGCCTGGTCTTTGTGTTTATCGCCAGCCTGACGGGGGTCTTTGCCTGGGAACTTTTCCTGACCCTCGCGCTGACCAACTACCTCATCAAGTGCGCGGTGGAGGCGCTGATGACGCCCCTCACCTACCTCGTCTCAGGGGCGCTGAAAAAAGCCGAAGGGATTGACGTCTACGACCGGGACATCCGCTTTAATCCCTTTCGGGTTTCCAGCAGTGTATGATTGATGAAAGGGGGACCAGGGGATTCGTAAGGCCGCTGAAAGGGCAGCGTAAAATATTTTTTACGTATTTGGAAAAGCGCGGCGAGGCTTCCCCCGTTTGCTGTAACAGGGGGCTGGGGCGGTATATCCCGGCGGCTGAACTTCCGCCAGCTTTAGAAACGCGAAAATTTTACGATACTATCAATATGAATATCTTTTTATCATTCTTTCCCCGCCCAATGGTGTCCCGCCTAATGGCGGGACGTTTCCCCCAAACAGGGGCTCTGCTCGCTATGATAGCGTGTCTGCTCGTCTCATGCCGTTCCGCCCCCCAGCAGTCGGCACCGGCGCCGGAGGAAGTTATTCCGCATCAGGCCCCGGTCGAAGACATGGCAGCGGAAGTTCCCGAAGAGGCTGGCCCCGAAGAAGAAGAACCTGATTTGACGGATATGGATATTGCGGACCTGCCCGTATCCTCTTTCCGGGAAATTTGGGCGTATCTGGTGGACGGCAGGGAACAGTCCCTGAAAGCAAACTATCCGCTTACGGATGTGGGCTATTTCGGCGCGGAAATAGACGCATACGGCCAGTTAACCGGCGTACCCAATCCCCGGAAAATCGCCTTTTTTCCGGGCCGCAAGCACATGGTGGTGGCCTGTAACGGTCGTGCCCTGACCCACTTTGTACTGGAGCCGGACAGCCGGACCAGGCGGCAGATCATCACGAGCCTCGTGGAGGCCGCCGCGGGATTTGACGGCCTCCAGATCGATTTTGAGCAGGTCCCCGCCAGAGACGGCCCGGCTTTTCGCAGTTTCCTTGCCGAACTGCGGGAGAAACTGCGCGGGAAATCTCTCACTATCGCCCTTCCCGCGCGCTCCCGGACCCTGGATAACGATGTGTACGACTACCGCAAGATACTTCCCTTGGTGGATAGAATTCTGGTCATGGCCTATGACGAACACTGGTCTACCAGTGCGCCGGGCCCCATCGCTTCAATGGCCTGGTGCCGGAGAGTTGCGGCCTACGCCTTGGAAACGGTAGGCGCTGAAAAACTCATCATGGGACTTCCTTTTTATGGCCGGACCTGGGGGGATGTTAATGTATTTAAAGCTTTTATCTATTCGAGTATGCAGCGGATCATCGCCGAAAACAAAGTAACGGAAATCCGCCGGGAAGAGGGCATTCCGAACTTCACCTACCAAATTCCCCTGACCGTTACCGCCTATTATGAGGACGCTTATTCGCTGGCAACACGGCTGAATATGTACCGTACGATGCGCGTCCGCGCCGTTGGTTTCTGGTCGCTGGGCCAGGAAACGCCCGCAGTCTGGAAGCTGTTGAACCTTACCGCCGACTGACGGTTCCCGCGCTCATCTATCAGGAATTGAACCGCAGAGGTGAAGAAGGAACGGCCCTCAAACAGCGCTGCCGGTTATCAGTTTGAGTTCCGCGTCGCTCTTCCGCAGATAGAGCGGCCCGTCATCAGGCCCGTCCGCGCCGTTCGCTAAATAACCGGCGCGGGCCGCCTCCAGCAATTCCCGCGCCCGGCCCTGCCGGTGGGCGCTGTCTACCGCAAGCCGGTCCCCGAATGGGCCGAGCCGCGTTTTCAGGAGCGGGGCGTCCGGCCCGGTGAGCAGGACAGGGCCCCCGGTTTCGGCCAAGCGGGCGGCAAGGGAGTCAGGGGATTCGTCCAGGTAGGGGGAAAGCCGTTCCCCGCGCCGGTAGAGGGCGGCAAAGAAGCGGCCCTGCTTTGCGTCAATAACCGGGACCGCCAAGCCGGGATGCGCCGCCAAAGACGCAGCCATGCAATCCAGCGTGGGAACCGATACCAGGGGAATTCCAAGGGCCAGGGACAGGGCTTTGGCTGCGGCAAAGCCGATGCGGAGCCCGGTAAAAGAGCCGGGCCCCCGCATACAGCCCGTCAATTCCAGGTCTTGAGCCCGCAAACCGGCGGCACGGAGCAGACTGTCCGCCATGTCCAGCAGGACTTCAGCATGACGCAGGCCGGTATCGGATTCCAAGTATTGGGTACTGCCGGCCCCGGAAAGGGCCAGGGATATGACGGAGGCCGCCGTATCAAACACCAAAATATTCATAAAGCCCCCCTAGCTTGGTAAGAAAGGCGGGCGGCCCGGACAGGCGGATAGCCCGCCGTTCTCCCTCCAGGAGCGCTATTTCGACGGTAAGGGCCCCGGCGGGAATCGAGGCGGGGATGCGCTCGCTCCATTCGATGAGCGAAATTCCGTCCCCGTACAGGAATTCAGCCCCGCCCAGGGCCTCGAAGTCCTCGTCTCCCTGAAGGCGGTAAGCATCGATGTGGTACAGGGGGAGCGTCCCCGCGTATTCGGCAATGATGGTATAGGTCGGAGAAGTAACTTCCTCCGGTATTCCCAGGCCCCTGGCTATCCCCTTGGCAAAGCAGGTCTTACCCGCGCCCAAGGTCCCCCGCAGGGCGATCACGCTGCCCGGCGGCAAGAGCGGCGCTATCCGCTCACCCAGGGCCATTGTTTCTTCCGGGGATGATGAAACAAAACGCGGCTCAGACAGGCAGTTTTCCCCGGTCGGACAGGTCATTGATGTGCTTTTTTATTTCCTTTATTAAGGGCACGAGCGGATAATCAACCGGCTGAGCCAAGGCAGCGGTAATCGCCTTGACGCCGGTCGGCATGGTCTCGACGGTAAAATCGAGCTGCCGTTCCACGGTGGTATTCATCAAATCCAAAACAAGAACGCCGGAATAAAACATCCGGTAATAGATGGGAACATCCTTGCGTATAATGTCTTTTATTTGAATGACCTTCATTGCTTTATCCTATCCCGTTCTGTAAAACCGCGTCAATCGGTGTACTCAAAGACCATCGCGCCGATGGCATTCATCGCCTTTCTGGGCACTTTGATAAACTTGACGTGCATAATGGTAACGCTGCCGCTCTGGTTGATCCGTATCACCTGCCCCAGGACCGCCGCAGCCGGCGTCATCTGTATATCGGCTTTTATGCTCGTACCGGCGTTGATGTTCCCATTGGTCTTGATACAGCAGCCCCCTGCGGAAATATTCACTACCGTCCCCGATCCCGGCTGACCTGCGGCCCGTATGGCCGTTTTCTTGCCCTTGCCCCCTCCCTCGATCCTGACCGGCCTATACGAACAGGGGATGCCCACCTGCCGCCGGCGGAATTTCCGCTGGGACTTCTTCTTCTTCGGCGCCGCAAGGCTGATCTTGACCGTCTGGCTTCCGTTGGCGCTGGAAACTTCAGTAACCTGACCGTCTACCAAGAAGTGTTTGCTCGGCGAAGCGGAAATCGAGAGGGAGACCGGCGCCCCGCCCGCCAGCTTGACCGGCCCCCGGTCGCTTTGCGGACAACTGGTCGTTATCTTCGCGCCGTTGGCCTCGATGATCTTTACCGGGTAGCTCTCCTCGCCCAAGACGAGCGCCGCGGCCATGTTCTCCTTGATAGGCGGAATGCCTCCCGCAGCGGCAAGATTATGAGCATAATCAGCGGCGTTCCGTATCGAGAAGAGCAAGGCGATGCGGCTTTGCGTCTCCGCCTCATTCGAGGACTCCCGCTCAAAGCGCCGGTATGTGTTTTTGAAGTGCTTATCCAGCACCGCCGGGGTTCCCATGACCATCGCCGGATTACTGACCCCCTCGGCCTTGAAGACCGATTCCAAGAGATTGGTCTGTTCTTTGTTGAGGCCGTAGGCGTGGGCCACCTGGTGAAACACCACCGGGTTGAACTTCCGGGCGCCTTTAGCCCCGTCTTCGGCAGGCTTGCCGAGGCGGATTCCCGTGTCGCCGATACCGACTTTCTTGATATTGAGCGCTACCAGAATCAGCACGATGATTCCGATCACCACGGCAAGCAGGATCGCCCCCAGGATATCATCATCTTTAAACCACTTAATATCAGTGATTCTCATTTGCAGCAATAAAAGATGATTCATCATACTGCGCTCCTTGCCGGGCTTTGGGAGAGGGAAGCGTTCAAAGCAGCGTAAAAGGCGCGCAGGCGGGGGGCTAATTCATATTCCGCCAAATCGCCTATCAGTACCGTATCTTTTAACGTATACGCTTCCAACAGTTTCCTGACCGCCGCGCCGAATTCGTCCATCAGCGCGGAAAGCGCTCCAGGGGATGCATCCCGCGAGGGGAGGAGTCCGGTTAAACGGAAAAGTTTCTCCGCAGCGGTGGAAAAAAGCGCCGCCGTTTCAGCGGCCCGGCCGTCCTTGCCGGTTTGCATATCCAGGGGCAGTTCCTCAAGCCGCACCGCAATCGCCGAAACAACGCTCTCCAGCGCGGCAAGTTCTTCGCAGGGGCTCCGCAGTTCCCGGAGCCGTTCATCAACCAGCACACTCAGGGCCTCCGGCGCGGACGCGGCCTGCTTCGTCAGCATACCGGACAGCTCCGGCATCTCGGATGCCAGGAACCCCGCGGCTGCGCTCCCCTCCCAGTTTTTGAGCAGCGCGCCCCGCTCCGAAGGCACGGCAACATGGAGGACCTGGAGCAGGGCGCGGGCGTCTTCCAGGGCCTCCTCCAGCAGCCGCGCCCGGGTACCGGTTTTGACCTCAAACAGCCGGACATCCGCAATATCCCGCGCAAACACGGCGGGAACCGCGTCAGCGCCCACCGGCTCCCCGTCAATCTCCAGCCCGCAAATGCGGATTCCCGCGCCTTGGAGCCAGCGCTCCAGGCCTGCGGCGACCTCTCCCACAGTCCGCTCATCTTCCAGGGTGATGTCCGCCGCCGTTCCGTTTATCCTGATTTCCATAACGCGCGTCCTCATCCCCTTCACTTACCGGCGGTTATTGTTAGCCTGCTGGGAAAACTGATCGAGGGAAGTAGACATCTGATCCATCCGGTTATAGGCCCCCTCCATCTGGCTGTACTGCCGTTTAAGACTCGCCTCTTTTGCGGCAAGCTGCCGGTCCAGCGCCTCGATCCGGCGGTTTTCCTGGTCAATGCGGGAGTCGATAGAGCCGGTTTTCAGGGCGATAAGCCCGCCGGTCTCCACATAGGGCCGGGCCAGGCGGTCCAGCGCAAAGGCGAAGCCCGAATCGATGATAAGATCGCCGTCCGTATCAAAGCCGAAAAGCTCCTGCACGGCGGATAGTTTTGTTTCAATGGCCGCATCCAGGGCCTTTTCGTCGATTTCCAAGTAGCCCCGCAGCCGGGAAGCGTCGTAGCCGGAAGAAGCGCCGCCCCGCCTGACATCGGAGCCAACGCCGATCTGGGCCAGAAGCGCAATGTCCGCTTCCGCACGGGTAGGGTACGGGGACGAAGCCGCCTGCTGCATCCCCGCCTTAACCTGGTTAAGCGAGGTGTCCCCGGAGAATTTTCCCATGCGCTCCCGCAGTGCGGTCTGTTCTTCCCGTGAAAGGTAGCTCAACTCCTCAATAACCCGCTCGTCATTCCGGGTAACCACGTTGATCTCAGCCATGAGGCGGTTGTAGTTGCCCACCATCGTGATTACCGCTTCTTTGACCGACTCGCGGTCCGGCGTCACGCTGGCCTTGACAGGCCGGTCCGAAACGCCCCGTACCGTAACGGCGACGCCCGGAATGAGATCGTCAATCAGATTGGAAGCGCGCCGTACCTCAATGCCGTCCATGGCGGCGATGGCGTCCTGGGCAACGGAGACCGCATGACGGGGTTTGAATCCCCCGCCGTCTCCCGCCGACGTATCTCTGATCCGGGGATTCCTGATCGAGACGGTACGATTGGGATCAGGATTATCCAGCATAATGGAAACAACGGTCTTCCCCCCCGCGAGTTCCCCGACCGGTATTTCGTAGGAACTAAACGCATCCGAATCACGGATCGGCGGCAGGGGAATCGTACTGCCGTCGGACAGTTTGAGACTCAGCCCCCCTTCCCGCCGGGGCATTGCCGGGATGTTCGGCGCAGCCTGGCTTGGCGGGAGCGGAGCGGAAACGGGATCGTTTTCAACAGTGATATTCCCATAGGTTACTGAACCTGCGGAAGGCGGCGTGGGCCCTGGAGGGGGCGGTTTGGGAGCGGCCTGTTCCTGCTGATCCTCGAAGCGCTCTGCCATAGCCTCGAAGGTCAAGACCTGGGAAGGCAAAGGCCGCAGGCCCTCCTCCAGGGGTATCTCCTGCCGGGAACCCGCCTCCGCCTTGAGCGTCCCTCCCGGCAGCGGTATCTCCCGCTGGGAATCGTCCGCCGGGCCGATAATACCCGTCTGGAGGGCGAGTTTCTCCGCCGCCCCGGCAAAGCCCAGGCGGTTTTCCGCGCCGGTAACGAGCGATTCAATCAGGAGCGATTTGGAACCCCGCTCCACCAGCAGAACATCGGCGTGAATCTTATCCCTGCCCCGGCGGTTTAAGGCGTCCGCGAATTCCCGGATGGTTCCCCCCCGGAAATTGAACGAGACAGTATCTTTCCCCACGGTAAAGGTATAGGCCCCGCCCTCGATGCGGAAGGAATCCTCCAGCGGGTTGGACAAGAAGCGGTCCGCCTGAGCGATCTGTTTAACGGTAAAAGAACGCTCCTGTGGGGAGGCCTCGCGGGTAGCGGTCCCGGTGATAACCCCTTCATCTCCAGAGACGAGCACCCGTTCATTGAAGGGATTTTGGAACGAATAGAGCTGACGGGCGCTGTCCCGCAGACTGTTCACCCTGCGCCCGATTTCCTGCCAGTAGCCTTTTTCGGCCCGCAGGCCCTCGATGGTTTTCTCGGCCCGGTCGCGGGGGAGCCGCTCCACCCGCATGAGGTCTTCAACGATTTTTTCTGTATTAAACCGGCTTCTTATACCGGGCATATAAACATCAGACATATCCCGCGCCTGCCTTCTCGTACTGCGTCCGCACCGGGATTCAAACCCGCCGGTCAACTAAAAAACCGATGGTTTCCGTGATTTTTCTCTGAAGCCGCCGCAGCTCTTCCGGGGGGAGCACCTTAATTACTCTATCGGTTTCCGCGTCAACAACCTTGACGATAACCTCATGCAATTGGTGATCCACCTCAAATTCAAGCCGCCGGTTAAACGCACGGCTTATCCACTCTAAATCATCGCCGCCGCCCGCAAATAACTCCCGGAGCCGGGCCCCGGAATCTTGATTTCCCGGCAAGGATGCGGTAAACCGCTCAAGCGCGTCCGTACTGTTCCGCGCCTGGTACTGCTGCTTGAACTGCGGGAGCTGCGGCCGGGGAAGCGCATTGGTCCCGGCAATATACATACCCATAGGTACCTCCCTGTAATCAATTCCCTCCATCCATGGAAGGAAGCTGCTTGTAAAAAAAACGGGGAAGGGCGCGTACTTCCCCGTTAGCGCTTCAAAAGACGACGTCCAGAAGCCTCTTGAATTGCCTGTCCCGAAACTCTTTGTTAGCCCAGAAGCTGCAATACCGACTGAGTGCGCGTATTGGCCTGAGCCAGCATCGCGGTTCCCGCCTGGGAAAGGATCATATCCTTGGTGTAGTTCACCATCTCGGAAGCCATGTTGGAATCCCGAATCCGGGATTCAGCGGCCTGGAGATTCTCCGAGGCGATGGCAACGCCCTTGGCGGCCATCTCGAACCGGTTTTGGAAAGCGCCCAAATCCGCCCGCTGCTTGTTAACCTGGCTCAACGCGCCATCAAGGGTACCAATAGCCTGATTCGCTGAATCAACGTCAGCTATTGAAAGTACCGCTCCTTGATCTTGCAAACCAAGCGCCCCAGCGGTCATATCGCCGATGAAAAGCTGCTTGTTTTGATCCATGTTGGCCCCAACCTGAAGCTGCATTTTCTGATCGGAATCCTGGCCAAAACGTCCGGTCAGGAGATTCATGCCGTTAAACTGGGCATGACTCGCGATCCGGTTCACTTCGTCCACGAGTTGGGAAACCTCTACCTGGATCTGCATCCGGTCTTCATCGGTATAAATACCGTTGGCGGACTGCACAGACAGCTCCCGTAAACGATGCAGAATATCCTGGGTCTCCTGAAGATAACCCTCGGTGGTCTGGATAAAAGACACGCCGTTCTGGATATTGCGTTCGGCTTGGTTCAGACCCCGAATCTGGCTCCGCATTTTCTCGGAAACCGCCAGCCCCGAAGCGTCGTCCCCCGCCCGATTGATCCGCTGACCAGAAGCAAGTTTCTCCATGCTTTTGGTTACATCGCCTTGGGTTACCCCAAGATTACGGTTAGCGTACATTGCGCTCATGTTGTGATTAATAATCATCATAACCCTCCTTGCGTTGGTAGCTCCGGCTTTCCGTAGCCGAAGCCGCTCCGTACACCCGGCGCCCCCGAACGAGTTTCGCGCCGCTCGCCCAGGAACACCGAAGACGGAACGGAAGGCCCATCGCCGTGAAGCCATGAGCCTTCTATTCCGTTGTACGTCTTACCCGCCGCGCCCAAGCGCCGCAGATAAACCAACGGAAGGTTTTTGTCAAAGAACACTGCAAAGCGCCAGCCGCTTCCCGCAACCGGCGCTCCGCCAAGGAACCGCCGCGCCGCTCTCCGCGCCCAACGATTCTTTCCACACAACCACAGGCTACACAGATAAACGGTTTTACCCGCCGCTCCGCGCAGCCCGCTTTAGTTTATCAAACAGCCCACTTAATCAATGTAAACCACTATTGAAGAAGTTGCAAGACCGTTTGAGTCCGCTGATTGGCCTGGGCCAGCATCGCCGTTCCCGCCTGAGACAGAATCTGATCCCGTATATAGTCAACCATCTGGTTGGCCATGTCGGTATCCCGGATCCGTGATTCAGCGGCCTGCAGGTTCTCCGCGCCGATGTCCAGACCCTTCACGGCATGTTCCAGCCGGTTCTGATAAGCGCCCAGGTCGGCCCGCTGCTTGTTGATGATCTTAAGCGCGACATCCAGCGTTCCAATGGCCTGATTGGCCGCTTCCGGGGTTTGCAGGGAAATGAAATCATCATTCCCCGCCTGGCGGATACCCAGGCCCCTGGTGGTCATCGTGCCGATGTAAATCTGGGTCCGCTGATCCATGTTGGCGCCGATATGGAACCACATAGAGGCGGTAACCACGTTTTCGCCGGCAACCCGCGCAAAACGCCCGGTCAGCATATTCATGCCGTTGAACTGGGCATGGCTGGCAATCCGGTCGATTTCGTCCACGAGCTGAGAAACCTCTATCTGGATGTACGTCCGGTCCTCTTCGGTGTAGATGCCGTTCGCGGCCTGCACCGCCAGCTCCCGAATCCGCTGGATGATATCCTGCGTCTCCTGGAGATACCCTTCACTGGTCTGAATAAAGGAAATACCATTGGTCGCATTGGTAGAAGCCTGATTCAAGCCCCGGACCTGGCTGCGCATTTTCTCGGAAACCGCCAGCCCGGAAGCGTCATCCGCCGCCCGGTTGATACGGAGACCCGAAGAAAGCTTTTCCATATTCTTAGTAATGGATTGCTGGGTAACGCCGAGAGACCTGTCAGCAAACATTGCGGACAGATTGTGGTTGATGATCATATCATCCTCCTTGAAATGAGTCGTCGAAAGGCATCCTTGCCTTTTGGCCCGCTCCTATACCGTAAACCGCCGCGGACGGTCCCCTGCGATATAAGATTACAGCCTTCTTCCTTTTCGGCGCGTTTACCCGGAATCTTGAGCGTTTTTTGCGAGGGGCGACTGCTCATTTTGCGTTTCACGGTGAACATACCCGCCGGTATCTTAACCTGCCAGTGGGAATCAGCCTGAAACGCCTCTAATGGCGGTATTTACCGCAGCAGAGGAGAAGCTGCAACGGCCGCCGGATGATCCGCTCCCTGCTTCGTTGCCCCCCTGCTTTATGAACGGCGGATTGAAAAGACAGCCGGGCAGTGTCCAGGCTCCGCTTAAGAGGCCGCCTCACCGTAGAGTTTGAGGATTTCTTCCGGGGGTTTGCCGCGCACCGCTCAGGCTAAAGCCTTCGCGCATTTATGCGCCTACGGGGGCATTGCGAGCGCTACGGCGGGCCGCATTGTTTGGTCAACGCCCTGGCGGGCGCGGGTGTTTGCCGCTCTTCAAGAGATCGAGCACTCGCGCTTCACCCTTCGCTATCCCCCGCTCTCCGTTCCCTATCAGGATGCCGCCTCGCCGTAGAGCTTGAGGATTTCTTCCGGGGGTTTGCCGCTCTTCAAGAGATCGAGCACTCGTGCTTCACCCAGAGCTATCCCCCGTGCTTCGCCTAAAGCTATCCCCTCGGTTTTGCCCAAAGCCAGTCCTTCAGTTTTACCCCGCAGTTCGGCTTCATCAACCGCTGTCAGCAGCATATCGTCTACCATTTCGTGTACCTCCTCAAATTCAGGATATCCTTTGTACAGATTATCATATAACTTCCCCGTCAGCGCTATCAGTGTCTGCGTGCCGGATGTCCAGCTTTCCATTCTTCTCACCGCATTCTACAGCGGAGGTCAGTTTTCCCACCAAGTCTTTCATCTCCCTGGCCAGCGCCTGCCGCTCTAATACGTCATAAACCACCGGCACGGCGCGGCTGCCGTAAATGCCGCGCTGTGCGCTTTGTTTGTACGCCTGGGAACTGTGCCCTGTCCGCGTACTGCTCAAACGCGGGGCGGTAAGCGGTTCATGGAGAGCGGCTGGTGAAAAATTCCCCCTTGAGTTACCGCCAAAATCTGCCGATCCGGGGGATGTGAGTAACCGGTTTCTTCGCCGCGCTGGAGCGGGGTGAACAGAATGGAAAGCTGGACAAGTCCGGCACGCAGACCCTGATAGCGCTGATAGGGAAGTTATATGATAATCTATATAAAGGATATCCCGAATTTGAGGAGGTACACGAAATGGTAGACGACATGCTGCTGACAGCGGTTGATGAAGCCGAACTGCGGGGCGAAGCGCGGGGTAAAACTGAAGGGATCGCTTTGGGTGAAGCGCGAGGGATAGCGCAGGTGCTCGATCTGCTGAAGAGCGGGAAACCCCCGGAGGAAATCCTCCAGCTTTATAGCGGGGCGGCGTCTTGCTAGGGAGCGGCAACCGGAGAGCGGGCCCGCTGGTGAACCAGCCCCTGAGCGGGAGAGATGTATCCTGGAAGGAGTCAGGAAGTATGAAAATGGACGCGGAATTAAGGCGGCGTGAGCCGGACCGAAGAGCAGCAGGCGGCGGACGGACGTATACCGCAGAAAAGAGCGCCGGAGGGAATCATGGCTAATATTGGCGTTTGTATAGAGCCCTTTTTTACCGGCCTGACCCGTCCTGAACGGGTTAGGAAAATCGCCGCCTTGGGATTCACCAAGTATGAATTCTGGTCTCCATGCGCTTCCCTTGCCGGGCAGGGGATGATTCAGGCGTCCAAGGACTTTGACCTGCTGGGGGAACTCAACGCCCGGCTGGGCCTTGAAGCCACCGGCTTCCTCTACAGTCCGGGGGAGGAAGGAAACCGGGCTCATCCGCTCAAACGGGAAGACAAAAACCGGTTCATCGATGATTTCGGCGCGGCGGCTGCCCTGGCACGGAAGATACGCTGCGGCGCGTTTATCGTTACCAGCGGCACGGTGATCCCGGAACAGAGCCGGGACGTTTCGCTGCTCAACCTCTTTGACCTGCTGGCGGACTTGGCGCGGGAAGCGGTCAAACAGGGGATTACCCTGCTCCTGGAACCGTTGAACACCAAGATCGATCACCGGGACGCCTTTCTCGCGGAGCCCCAATTGGCCCTTGACCTGGTGAAGGCCGTGAACAGTCCCCGGCTCAAACTCCTCTACGATATATACCACATGCAGATCATGGGCGGGAACATCCTGGCGTTTGTGCGGGATAACCTGGATTATATCGGGCACTTTCACCTTGCCGGCGTACCGGGCAGGAACGAGCCCTACACCGGCGAGCTTGATTATGCTCGTATCGTCCGGGAAATTACCGCGATGGGGTATCCCGGCGTGTTCGGCCTTGAATACTGGGCCAAAGAAGACGGCGCTGCGTCCCTCAAGAAATCGCTGGAATATCTTTCTGTCTAAGAGCCTGTTTTGAACAGGCTCTAACGCGGATAGGGGGGAAGCCGCGCAGAGCGGACAGGCCCCCTGATGAATCCCTGAGACGGTCCTTTTTCTATGGCGATTCCGAAACCGGAATTGCCGGCGCCCTCCGCATTGCCTTTTAGCGCGTTTTTTGCGATATTGAAAAGGTATAAAAGCCTCTCTTGAGTCGCAAATCTCATATCTTCATAAGGTGGGTGTATGTCTGAACAAAGTATGGTGCCTATTGAGCAGCTCCTCCCTAATAGACTGCCGGTAGTAGCCCTCATGGGCCGTCCCATTTTCCCCGGAATTTTCACGCCGATCATGATTGGAAACCCCACGGACGTGCGGGTCGTGGACGAGGCGGTCTCCCGTGACGGCGTTATCGGCCTGGTCCTGCTCCAGCAGGAAAGCGATCCGCCCAGCATCTCGGACCTCTACAAAGTCGGTACGGCTGCCAAAATTGTCAAAAAAATCAACCTCCCCGACGGAGGCGTGAATATTTTTATCTCTACCATCAAGCGGTTCCGGATCAAGAAGACCCTCAACCCGTCCAACCCGATTGTAGCCGCGGTAGCCTATCTGAATGACGAGGAAGACGATACCAACGAGGTCAAAGCCCTGACCAGGGCCCTTATCAGCGAGATGAAGCAGATTTCCGAGAATAACCCCCTGTTCTCGGAAGAGATGCGGCTGAACATGATCAACATCGATCATCCCGGCAAAATCGCCGACTTTATCGCCAGCATCCTCAACATCGACCGGGTAGAACAGCAGAAGATACTGGAGGTACTCAACGTCCGTAAACGGATGGAGCAGGTGCTGGTATTCATCAAGAAGGAACAGGAACTGCTGCGGATTCAGAAACAGATACAGAAGGAGATCAACGAGAAGATCGAGAAGTCCCAGCGGGATTATTTCTTGAAGGAGGAACTCAAGGCCATCAAGAAGGAACTGGGCATGACTGCGGACGCCAAAAGTTCCGATTATCAGCGGTTTAAGGAGAAGTTCGATGTCTTCCATTTCGAGGGGGAAATAAAAGAGGCGGTGGATCAGGAGCTGGAGAAATTCAACCTGATGGAGCCCAACTCGGCGGAATTCACCATTACGCGGAACTACCTGGACATGATTGCCAGCCTTCCGTGGGGCGGCCCGGAGCCGGAGAACTTCGACCTCCGCAGCGCCCAGGAGATTCTTGAGCGGGACCACTACGGCCTCAAGGATGTGAAGAACCGGATTGCTGAGTATCTGGCGGTACGGAAGCTGCGGCAGGACACGGCGGGCGGCGGCGTGCCTTCGGGTTCTATCGTGTGCCTCGTAGGGCCGCCGGGCGTGGGGAAAACGTCGGTGGGTAAGTCCATTGCGCGGGCGCTGGGCAAGCAGTTCTTCCGGTTTTCCGTGGGGGGGATGCGGGACGAGGCGGAGATCAAGGGCCACCGCCGGACCTATATCGGCGCGATGCCGGGGAAGATCATCCAGGGTCTCAAGATCGTCAAAACCAAGTCGCCGGTCTTCATGATCGACGAGATTGACAAGATGGGGACCAGTTTCCAGGGGGACCCGGCCAGCGCCCTTTTGGAGGTGCTGGACCCGGAGCAAAATATCAGTTTCCGGGATCACTACCTGGACTTGCCCTTTGATATTTCCCATGTGTTCTTCATCGTTACCGCCAACACCTTGGACACCATTCCCGTGCCCCTCCTGGACCGGATGGAGATCATCGAACTCCCCGGTTACATCGACACGGAGAAGCTGGAGATTGCCAAGCGCTACCTCATCCCCAAGAGCCTGGAGAAGAACGGCCTGCGGAAGAGTCAGGTCCGTTACTCACGCGATTCCCTGCTCCACATTGCCAATGGCTATGCGCGGGAGGCGGGGGTGCGGAACTTCGAGAAGAATCTGGACAAGATACACCGGAAGCTGGCCAAGCAGATCGTGGAGGAGCAGGAGGCCGCGCCAAAGCAGGAAGAAAGTCCGCCCGCGCCGGAAACCGGGGGGGAGAAATTCACCATAGATACCAAGACGATTGAAAAGCATCTGGGTAAGCCCATGTTCCCCGCGGATATGCTCAAGCGGGCGGACCGTCCGGGTATGTCCGTTGGTCTGGCCTGGACCAGCATGGGGGGCGATACGCTGGTAATCGAGGCGATTTCTGTGCCCGGCAAGGAGGGTCTGACCCTGACAGGCAAGATGGGGGATATTATGAAGGAGAGCGCGGCCATTGCCATGACCTACGCCCGCAAGCTGGGGGCGGAGCGCTACGGTCTGGACGCGGACTGGTTTGAGAAGAACCATATCCACCTGCATATCCCAGAGGGGGCGACTCCCAAGGACGGCCCTTCGGCGGGAATTACGATGGCGACCGCGCTGCTCTCCCTGATGCGGAACAAGACTATCACGGGCCGCATGGTGATGACCGGCGAGCTGAGTCTGACCGGCCAGGTGCTGCCCATTGGGGGCTTGAAAGAGAAGACGGTGGCGGCCCAGCGCAACAAGGCGCGGCATATTATTATTCCAAAGCAGAATGTACGGGACCTGGACGAGATTCCTGAGCATGTAAAGAAGGGGCTGGAGTTTCACCCGGTGGATCGTTTTGAAGAAGTGCTGCGTCTGGCGCTGCCGGATTGAGTGTCGCGGGGGCTCCGTGCCCCTGGCCCCCCTCCTCCCCGGCCCTCTGTTTGCTATGGGCGCAGAGCCTTATCGCCCTCTTTTGACACCGATCCCCTGTCCACTAGAAAGAGATTCAGCCGTACTTCTTTGTCAACAACACGGCCCTGCTCCCGCCGTTCCTGGAAAAGCGAAATAGATGTTACGCCGATTTCATCATAGGGTATACCAATTGATGTAATAGGAGGGCTGCAAATACTCGAAAGCGTATTGTCATACCCAATAATCGATACGTCTTCAGGAACCCGCAGATCGGCTTCATAAAGGTATTGCAACGCCCCGCATACCAGCATATCGGAGGTAAAGAAGCACGCTATGGGCGGCTTTTTCCCGTTTGCCGTGATTATTTTCTTCATGGCCTCATAGCCGTATTCTGCGCGGTAGCCGCCGGTCAGAACTATCATCTTCTCATCCAGGGGGGCATTATTCGCCTTGAGGGTTTCCGCAAACCCTTTGAAGCGGTTCGTTTCCACTGCCCCGGAATTACATTCCCTTCCGATAAAGCCAATGTTCCGGTGGCCAAAACTAAGAAATTGTTGTGCGGCGAGGGCGGAACCGCAAAAGTCATCGAGCAGCACTTTGTCCACGCCGCTGAGTTTCAGGGGGCGCTCGATCATGATAACCGGGATTTCCATGTTCATGAGTTTTTTGGTTACACTTGGACTGACCAATACGGGCGCGGTAAAAATGAGCCCTTCAACGAGGCTGCTGATACCGGCGTGGAGTATGTGTTCCGCAAGATCATGGACCGGTTCGATATAGACCGGGAGTATGTGATAGCCGCATCGTAACGCGGCGGTTTTCAAGGACATCGATATGTTTGAGAAGAACGGGTTATTCATGTCAGGGGATAAAATATTACCGATGATGCCGGTACGCCGGTTCTTCAAGGCGCTTGCCATTCGGTTAGGAACGTATTTAAAGGTGTTTATGGAATCCAGAACCCTTTGACGGGTCTTTTCGGCTACATAGCCTTTATTGTTTACCACTCGTGTAACCGTGGCTTTTGAGACTCCGGCGTGTTTTGCGACGTCTTTTATTCGGGCATTGGCCATTTGCTATACCGTCTTACGGTAGCGGAAACATGCCGGAAAAGCAAGCAAGGGATCGTTTGCGCCTGCGGGCGTTTGAGCGGCGCGGCTAGGTATGCTTTTAAATTCTGATTTAGTTTCCAATGGACCATACTCGCCGTCTTGTTTTATGATGGCGGCTTTTTCAGGCTTGAGCGTTACCTGCTTCTTCGTTTCGTCCCACGAGCAAGCGCCGGTTTCGCCGTCAGCCCTCGTATACTTGCCGTTCCCGTCAAGTACATGATTATGATCCTCATCACGTACGGCGCTATTCTTCGTATAGGTCACGCTTGCCGCGCCTGCGGCTGTTGCGAAAAACTCGATCTTTACGCTATTCACCGTTGGTTTCGGCTTGTCCGCGGCGATAACCTTCTCCGTTGGGATGCTGGTTATGCTGCCGGTAAATCCTGCGCGGCTTACCGTTACGGTTAGGCGCTTGTCCAGGTCGGCAGCCGTCATACCGCCTCTGTATTCATCATATCGCAGCCCGCCATGACCATGATGAATGACAGCGCCATCGCC
>JAITHH010000088.1 GCA_031280065.1 Treponema sp.
CCGCAGTAACCGGCGGTAAGTCCCAGGGCCCCCACCACCACCGGGTTGGCCCCCTGGCTAATCAGGAAGGGAATCCCGATGCCCACGGTGATCACCGAAAAAGCCGCAAAGCCGTTCCCCATGATGATGGTGAACAGGGCCATCCCGATGCAGTAGACCGCCACGGCGGCCAGCCGGGAACCTTCGGGGATGACCGCTGAAACGCCCTGGGCTATCACCGTACCCACCCCGGCGGCGGTAAAGAGGGCCCCCAGGGCGGCCAGGAGCTGGGGCAGAATCCCCGCGGGCCCCACGTTGTCCATGAGCCGGGGGCCGTCCACCACGACATTTTTGGGGCGGCTCCGGGTAACGATGAACACCACGACAATGGCCGCCAGGGCGGAAATGCCGATGGCGTTGCTGGAATTGATCCACTTGCTGAGGAAGCTGGCCGCCAGAAGCGCCGCCACGGCCAGGGAGACCGGGGGAAGGAAGATCTTGAACCCGATCCTGTCGGCGTTTTGCCGGGTGGTTTCCGGGGAGGGCACGTCGCTGGCGCTCTGTTTTACCCCGCCGCAGGCGGTGAGGCCGGCGATAATCACCACGCAGACCCCGCTGACCCATTTGGGAATGTAGGGCCCCAGGATGAAAACAAAGGCCAGGATGAACCAGAACAGCGCTGTGGTCATCCGCCGCTTCGCGTTCTGGTCCCGCAGGGCCTTGAGCCCCACCAGGATAAAGATCACCCCGATGAGGGAATAAAAAATTTCAGCCAGGACGGTATTCAGATTCCAGGTCATGGGGTTTTCCCTCCCTTTTTGTAGTTGTAGGTCCGGTCCAGGGACCGGTCAAAGAACCAGTTGTGGGCAACCCCCACCAGTACCGCCAGCACCGCGATGGGGATGGACATGGCGGCGATCTGGAGGGCGCTCACCTCCTGGCCCTGGGCGGTCAGGGTGGACACGATGAGCAGGGTTCCGCTGGCTCCCATGAAGCAGTTCTGGGCAAAGAAGTTGCCGATGTTTTCGCTGGCCGCGGCGCGGCCCTTGATCTGGTCCACGGTCTTTTCCGTGAGGCCGCCGTAGCGGGCTACCGAGGCGGCGTTGGCCATAGGTTCCACCAGGGGACGCACGAATTGGGGATGCCCTCCGAGGCGGAGGGAAAAGGCCCCGGCGATGCTGCGGATCACGAAATAGATAGAGATGACCCCGCCTGAGGTAGCCATCTTTGCCTTACGGATAAGGTCAACCGCCTTGTCCTTGAGGCCGTAGCGTTCGCAGATCCCGATCACCGGCAGGGTCAGCACGAAGATGGTTGCCAGCCGCTGGCTCACAAAGGAGCCCCCCAGGACCTCCAAAATTTCCACCGGCCCCATACCGGCCACCAGGCCGGTGACGATTCCGGCGGCCACCACCACGGCGATGGTGTCGAATTTCAGGATAAAACCCGCCACAACGATGAGCACCCCGATAAGTTTGAGTAATTCCACCGATTCCTCCTTAATAATAAAGATTTAATATTAGATTATCGCTCTGGATTCTTCAAACTGTCAAGAAAAAATTCACGCTGCCCCGTTTTATCCGCTGCTCCCCGGCCCTCCGTCTGCGCTCTGCCGTATAGCCTGGTGAACGCCCTGCGGGCGCGTTGACATACTCAAAACATAATTATACCATGAGACACGTATGGCAAGGCAGCGTTCCATCTCCGGTTACGGCGTCAAGGCGCCGCGAAAGCGCGTTATTTACATTATTATCGGCGCGGCGGTTATCGGGGCGCTTGGGGCGGGTCTGGCGATTGTGCTAAGGGGACAGCTCCACCGGCGGGGAAACGAAACGCGGGAATTGACGCAAATTTGGGAAGAGCAATCCTATAACCGGGCTTTTGAACTGAGCGCGGCGCAGCTTGCGGAAAACCCCATGGATTACACCGCCCTCGTGCTCTACGGCTTTTCCGCCTATCAGCTTGCCGTGGCCCAGATCAATAACTTCGATACCCTCGCCTACATTGACGATTGTATCTGGTCATTGAGAAAGGCCCTGTTATGCAAAGAGGGCGCTGCGGGGGACCCCCGGATATACTACGTCCTGGGCAAGGCCTATTACTACAAAGGCGGCAGCTACGCGGACTTGGCGGTCCGCTACCTGGAGGCCGCCAGAGACGGCGGCTATGCTGCCGGGGACATTCCCGAATACCTGGGGCTGGCTTATGCGGCGATTCACGATTACCGGAATTCCGTCGCCGCCTTTTCCCTGGCCCTGAATTCCGCAGGCGGGGAAGAGGCCGGAGAAGCGCCGTCTGAGCCGGGAGCGGCGTATTCCCTGGATATTGTGTACGGCCAGACCTACGCGGGGAAGCCCCCGTCGGATCTGATGCTTCTGGCCATCGCGCACTCGTATGCGGCCCTGGATGAATTTGACGCGGCGCGGGCGTATCTGGTGCGCTGCCTTGAAACATCCAAGGATGTCAGCAAGCGGATAGCGGCCCGGCTTTTGCTGGGGAAAATGCTGGTAAAGACCGGCGATTTTGCCGCAGCCGAGGGCCAGTACCTTGCCATACTTGAAGAAGACGGCGAACATGCCGAGGCCCACTTTCAAATGGGCGAATTATACGCCGCCGCGGGCGACGACACCAGGGCGCGGGCCGGGTGGCGCAGGGCGTGGCGGATAAATCCCGGCCATGAAGGGGCCAGGGCCCGGCTTAATATGTAGACTATCAAAAAGGGGAAGCGCTATGTTTGGGAAAAATTCTTCCGACGTTGGAATTGATTTAGGAACGTGTAATACGCTTATCTATATCCGCGGAAAGGGCATCGTGATCAATGAACCGTCGGTCGTGGCGGTCGAGCGGGGGACCAAGAAGGTGATGGCCGTGGGCGCGGATGCCAAGCGGATGCTCTGGAAGACGCCGGGGAATATTATCGCCATCAGGCCCATGCGGGACGGGGTGATCGCGGACCTCGAATCAACGGAAAAGATGATCCGGTACTTTGTTTCCAAGGTTCTGCCCCGCTACCGCTTCGTCAAACCCCGCATGGTCATCGGCATCCCCTCCTGCATAACCGAAGTGGAACGCCGGGCCGTGGAGGAAAGCGCCTATAAAGCCGGGGCCAGGGAAGTGGTGGTGATCGAGGAGAGCCTGGCCGCAGCCATCGGCGCGGACATCCCCATCTTCGAGCCCGCGGGGAACATGATCTGCGACATCGGGGGCGGGACCACGGAGACATCGGTGATCTCCCTGGGGGGCATGGTGGTTACCAACGCCATACGCCTGGGAGGGGATGAATTTGACGAGGCCATCATCAAGCACGTGCGCAGTGTGCATAACCTGATCATCGGGGAGCAGACCGCCGAGCGGCTCAAGATCGAGATCGGGAACGCATCGCCTGATAAAACCATCGAGAAGGTGGAGATCAAGGGAACCGACGCCATTACCGGGCTGCCCCGGCGGCTGGAAATCGACTCCGTGGAGATACGGGAAGCCCTCAAAGACCCCATCAGCCAGATCATCGACGAGATCAAGACCACCCTGGGGCAGACGCCGCCTGAATTGGCCGCGGACATCGTGGAGCGGGGCATCGTGATGACCGGCGGCGGCTCCCTGCTCAAGGGCCTGCCCAAACTCATCGCCAAAGAAACCGGTGTGCCGGTATTTCTCGCGGAGCGGCCCCTGGACTGCGTGGCCCTGGGCGCGGGCAAATACTTTGAAATCGCCCGGGGATTTGAAAACACCCGGAACATCTACGACAATCTGAACGGATAGGGTTTGTATGCGGGTAGGGGAGCGGCTGAAGCCGAAAAAACGGATCAACGCCGATACCTTGGTGTTTGCGGCGCTGACATTCGTGTCTTTTGCGCTGCTGTTCTTCTCGACCCGCAGCTTCTTCATCGATTTCCGGGACATGGGGCTCTCCCTCTTCTCCGGTGTGCGGGGGGGGATTCACGGCGCGGCTTCCGCGGTCTCCCGGACCGCCCTCTCCATCCAGGAACTGGCCAAACTGCGCAGCGAGTACGCCGAACTCGTTGAGCGGGTCGCCCGCTACGAGCAGTTGGAGCGGAACGCCGCGGAGATACGGCAGGAGAACTTCCGCCTGCGCGAACAGTTGGGCTTTGCGCCGGGGATCCGCTACCGCCACATCCCCGCGGAGATCATCGGCAGAGACCCGGACAACCTGTTTTCGGCCATCGTCATCAACAAGGGGAAACGGCACGGCGTGGAATACAACATGCCGGTCATCGCCTTCCAGAAAGGCGTCCAGGCGCTTGCGGGCAAGGTGGTGCAGGCGGGGCAGTTGGAGAGCCTGGTGATGCCCGTGTTTGACGTGAGTTCCTTTGTCCCCGCCCGGCTGTCTGAATCGCGCTACGAGGGCCTGGTGGAAGGCCAGGGCAAACGTGAATACCCCCTGATGATGCGGCTGATCAACAAGCGGGCCCGGGAGGACATTCATTTCGGGGACCTTATCATCACCAGCGGGATCAGCGGCGGCGCGGAGGGCGCGGTGTACCCCGGGGGAATCACCATCGGCAGGGTAAGCCGCGTCCTGTATCAGGAGTACGAGACCTCAATGGAGGTTGAGCTGGAGCCTGCCCTGGATTTCTCCCGGCTCGAATACGTGTTCGTGATCGGCGAGGCCCTGGGCGGCCAATGGGATTCCGATGGCTAAAAACGTTATCTGGGCAACTGTATTTGCCGTGGCGGCGATCCTCCTCCAGTCAACCCTGCTTGCCCGCCTGGCCGTGTATCACGCGGTGCCCGATCTTGCCCTGGGCATCCTGGTGTTCAGCGCCTATACCAACGGGACCATGACCGGCCAGCTCACCGGCTTCTGTTCCGGCCTGCTCATGGATTTCCTCTCCGCCGCGCCCTTGGGCCTGAACGCCTTTATCAGGACCATCCTCGGAGCCCTGGGCGGGCTGATGAACGGCACCCTGTTTCTGGACAGCCTGTTCCTCCCCATGGCCCTGTGCGCGGGCGCGACGCTGCTCAAGGCCCTCCTGTACTATATGCTCCACCTGCTCTTTTCCGGCGCGGTCCCCGCCTATGCGCTCTTAGAGCCGACGCTCTGGATTGAATTGACGCTGAACACCCTGTCGGCGCCGTTTCTCTTCTATTTTTTGAAGCTGTTCAAATCCCTTTTGACCGGCAGGAGGGAAGGCTGATGCCCGCCCCGCTTGCCAACGGCGAAGAACGGCCCGTCCGGCGCATCCGGCTGCTCCAGGCGCTGTTCATCGTGATCTTTGTCAGCTATACGGTCCGGCTTTTCAGTATGCAGATACTCCAGGGCGAGGGCTACCGGATGCGGGCCGAGAATATCGCCCGCCGGACAGCCGTGATTCCCGCCCAGCGGGGAGAGATATACGACCGGCATTTCAGCCGCCCCATGTCGCTGAATACCGATTCCTACGCCGTCAGCATCACCCCCGCGGAGGTTCCCCGCGCCGAAATGGGCGAAGTCTTTGAGCGGGCCGCCCTGATCCTCGGCGTTTCCAAGGAGCAGATCGCCCAGAAGATTCCCCCGGAATCCTACAGCCAGTATCAGCCGGTTGAGGTGGCCGTCAACGTTCCCTTCAATATTATCGCGGCCCTGGCGGAGAACGTGGATTCCCTGCCGGGCCTGTCCTGGCAGTTAAAGCCCATGCGGAACTACGCCGATACCGGCAGCCTTTCCCACGTGGTGGGCTACGTGGGGAATATCACCAGCGACGAGCTGACCATGCTCTACAACCGGGGCTACAAACAGGGGGATATGATCGGCAAGGCGGGCATTGAACGGCAGTACGATGAACTCCTGCGGGGCAAAGAGGGCCTGGAGACCAGGAACGTGGATGTCCGGGGCAGGCGCATCGCGGGGGACCTCAACTACCAGCGGGAACCGCCGGTCATGGGCAAGAACCTCGTGCTGACCATTGACCGCGATATCCAGGTGCTGGCAGAACAGGCCCTGGGAAACCGCATGGGCGCGGTGGTGGTGATGCGGCCCGCCACCGGGGAGATACTCGCCATGGTTTCCTACCCCTGGTACAACCCCAACCTCTTCAACCACGGCGTCATGGGCGCGGAGTACCAGGCCCTCTTGAACGATCCCAACAAGCCCTTCCTCAACCGGGCGATTCAGTCCAGTTATCCCCCGGCGTCGACCTTCAAGATCGTGATGACCACCGGCATTTTGGCGGAAAACGCCTTTCCAACCGAGCAGACCGTGGATTGTCCGGGGGAGATCAACTACGGCGAGAGGCCTTGGCGCTGTCATATCCGCCGTCCGGGGCATGGGCGGCTCAATTTGCAGCGGGCCATGGCCCAGTCCTGCGATATTTACTACTGGGCGGTGGGCCGGGATTACCTGGGCGTGGAACGCATCGTCTCTTACGCCCGTGACTACGGGTTCGGGGAGCGCACGGGGATCGACCTTCCCGGCGAGATCGAGGGCTTCATCCCGAACCCCCAATGGAAGGAACGCCGCTTCCACGAGCGCTGGCTGGGAGGCGACACCATGAACATGTCCATCGGCCAGGGCTATACCCTGGTAACCCCCCTGCAAATGGCCAATATGGCGGCCATGACGGTCAACGGCGGGGTCATCTACCAGCCCCGCCTCCTCAAAGAGGTGCGGGACCCCCTGACCGGCGCGGTGGAACAGCAGATCGCGCCCAAGGTAATTCACCAGAGTGATGTGGACCCTGCGGTATTTGCCGCGGTCAGGCGGGATATGCGCTCGGTCATCACCGAGGGGACGGCTCAGTTCCCCCTGAACATCAAGTCCGTGGCTATCGCGGGCAAGACGGGAACCGGCGAGGTGGGGCTCCAGGACCGCTGGCATTCCTGGTTTACCGCCTTTGCCCCCTACGAGACCGATAAGCCGGAAGAGCGGGTGGTGGTTTCCATTATCGTGGAGGCCTCGAACAAGTGGGAATGGTGGGCCCCCTACGCCTCGGCGATCATCTTTCAGGGCATTTTCACCGGGCAGACCTACGATGAAGCGGTCCGCGCCCTGGGCTTCCAGTACGTCATTCCCTCATTGGGACGGCGCGAATGAAGGCGCGGGATTTTCTGGAGATTGACTATATCCTCCTCTTTTCGGCAATCACCCTGACCGTCTTTGGCATTCTGTTCATCTATTCCTCGGCGGTAACTTCATCAGGCCAGGTGGTCTCCACCGAGTATATCCGGCAGATAATCTGGGCCGCCGCCGGGCTGATCATCGCCCTCACCCTGGCAATGCTGGACTACAAGAAGATTTACGGCCTCTCGCCCTACCTGTACCTGGGAACCCTGGCCCTGCTGGGCTATACCTGCCTCTTCGGGAGGACCGTCAGCGGCGCGCGGGCCTGGATAGGGATCGGCATCGTGGGCATCCAGCCCTCGGAATTCGCCAAGATCACCACCATCCTGTTCCTGGCCCGGTATCTGGACCGGTCCCGGCGCAACCCCAATTCGTTCATCCGCTTTGCCCTGTCCTGCTGCATCGTGTTCATCCCCATGGGGCTCGTGCTCATCCAGCCTGACTTCGGGACTTCCCTGGTGTTCATCCCGATCCTGCTGACCATGACCTTTATCGCCGGCGTGTCGCTCCGCTACGTCATCTTTCTCAGCGCCTTTATCGGCCTCACCGGTTTCCTCTTGGTGCTTCCCCTCTGGCAAACCTACATCCTGCGCGACTCGCTGCCCTCCCTGGCCATCCTGTCAAACCTCCGCTTCATCGGAATCCTCAGCCTGGCCCTCTCGCTGATTGCCGCCATCGCCCTGTTCGGCTTTTTCCGCTACAAGAAATCCTACTTCTTCTGGATCGTCTACGGCGCCGCCGTGGGAATCCTCTCCTTGGGGGCCTCCTTCGCGGCCCAGCGGATACTCAAGGAATACCAGATCAAGCGGCTCATCGTCTTCCTGGACCCCAACGTCGACCCCCGTGGCGCGGGCTGGAACATCATCCAGTCCATCACCGCCATCGGTTCCGGCGGGCTCATGGGCAAAGGCTACCTCCAGGGCACCCAGAGCCACTACCGCTTCCTCCCGGCGCAAAGCACGGACTTTATCTTCTCGATATTCACCGAAGAATGGGGCTTTTTGGGGGGAATCCTCGTGTTTTTCCTGTTCACCCTGATCTGCTTCCGGCTGGTGCGGATCATGCGGCACACGCCCGATCCCTTCGGCGCATCCATTACCGCAGGGCTGGCGGGTATGTATATGTTCCACTTCCTCATCAACGCGGGCATGACCATGGGGATCATGCCCATCACGGGTATCCCGCTCCTGTTCATGTCCTACGGCGGTTCGGCGCTCCTGGCGGCCATGTCGGGAGTCGGCGTTGCGCTGAGTATTTATATAAGAAGATATGACCACTGAAACTAA
>JAITHH010000091.1 GCA_031280065.1 Treponema sp.
GGGGGCCCAGGCCCCCCGGTCCCCCCGGAGGGCTTGGCCTCGCGTCTACCTGATTAACATGGCGTCGCCGTAGCTGAAAAACCGGTAGCCCCGCTGAACCGCGTCCGCATAGCTCTCCAGAATGAACTCCCGGCCCGCAAACGCCGCAGCCAGCATGAGCAGCGTCGAACCAGGGGTATGAAAGTTGGTGAACAGCGCGTCCGCAGCCTGAAAACGGCGCCCCGGATAGATGAAAATCGACGTACTCCCCGCTCCGGCCCGGGGCCGCGCCCCGTCCCAGGCGGACTCCAGCGCCCGGACAGCGGTCGTTCCCACCGCGATAATGGTCCGCCCCTCGGCCTTGGCCCGCCCGATACGCCGCGCCGTCTCCTCATCAATGCTGAAACACTCCTCGTGCATCCGGTGATCCTCCACCCGCTCGGTCCGCACGGGCAGAAAGGTGCCCAGCCCCACATGCAGGGTGATAAACGCCGTCTCGATGCCCCGCGCCTCCAGCGCCCCCAGGAGTTCCCCGCTAAAGTGAAGCCCCGCTGTCGGGGCCGCAGCGGAACGATCCTCCCCGGAAGATTCCGCGTACACCGTCTGATAGCGCTCGCCGTCCTCCGCCGTGTCAGGCCGCTTGATGTAGGGCGGCAGGGGGATATGGCCGTATTGGTCCAGCCACGCTTCATCCACGGCCCGGTCAAAGGTGAGCAGCCGGAATTCCCCCTCCGCCGCGCCGATCTCCCCCTCAGCCTCGCCGGGGCTGTCCGGGGCAAAGCGGTAGCGGCTGCCGGGCCGCCGGCGCTTGGCCCGCTGAACCAGCGCCTTCCAGGTACGCCCGTCCACGCGCCCGGCCAGGAGAAATTCAGCCGCCGCGCCGGTGGCGCGGGAAACGCCGGTGAGCCGGGCCTTGCGGACCCGGGAATTGTTGAACACCAGCAGGGTTCCCGGCTCCAGCAGGGAGGGCAGGTCCGCCACCCGGCAATGGGCCCGGGTTCCCGCGGCGCGGTCCAGGACCATGAGGCGGCTTTGATCCCGCCGGGCCGGGGGATGCTGGGCAATGAGCTGTTCTGGAAGATCGAAAAAAAAGTCCGCTGTTTTCATACGCCGCTTAGGAGGAATTTCCCCCGCCTAAAAGAGGAGCCCCTCGCCCCGGTTCCGCTCGATTTGCAGGTGTTCGTAGGCCAGCGCCGTCACCATGCGCCCCCGTGGAGTGCGCTGGAGCAGGCCCGCCTGGATCAGGTAGGGCTCGTAGTAGTCCTCCAGGGTGTCCACCGCTTCCCCCACGGAAATCGCCAGGGTTTCAGCCCCCACCGGGCCGCCCTGATACCGCTCGATGATGATCCGGAGAATCTCCCGGTCATGGCGCTCCAGGCCCAGATGGTCGATCTCCAGCCCCCGCAGCCCCTCCGCCACCACCGCCCTGGTGATGGCGGGAGCGCGGGCAACCTGGGCAAAGTCCCGCATCCGCCGCAGGAGCCGGTTCACCACGCGGGGAGTGCCCCGGGACGAGGCGGCCAGGAGACTCGCGGCGTCGCGCTCGATATTCACCTTGAGGATTCCCGCGGAGCGCCGGACAATCGACTCCATGTCCCCCTGATCGTAGTAGGCAAACCTGCAGACGATTCCAAAGCGGCTGACCAGGGGGCTGGAGACGTTCCCCGCACGGGTGGTGGCCCCCACCAGGGTAAAGGGCTTGATGGGCAGCCGCATGGTCCGCGCGCCGGGCCCCTGGCCGATGATCCAGTCCAGCTCATAGTCCTCCATGGCGATGTACAGCATCTCCTCGATGGCCGGCTTGAGGCGGTGAATCTCATCGATGAAGAAGACGGTCTTCTCCCGCATGGTGGTGAGGAGCCCCACCAGGTCTTTGGGCTTGTCCAGGGCCGGCGCGGAGGTAACTTTGAACTCCACGCCCAGTTCGTGGGCCACGACCTGTGCCAGGGTGGTCTTGCCCAGGCCCGGCGGCCCGGTGAGGAAGAGGTGATCCAGGCTTTCGCCCCGCTCCCGTGCCGCGGAAATGAACACCCACAGGTTTTCCTTGAGCGCGGCCTGGCCCAGAAACTCCCCCAGGTTCCGGGGGCGCAGAGAAAGGTCCCGCTCATCTTCAGGCAGGGGCTTTTCGGGGTGCAGGATGCCCTTGGGCTCCGGCGCTTCCGCCGGGGGGGAGGGGGAAACCGCCCGCTTGACCGGGCCTTTGCCGTTTCCCATAGCCTACCTGACGCCGCTGAGGAAGAGGATCGCCTGTTTGAAGAGGGCCTGCTCCCGCTCGGTTCCGCTGATTCCCGCCGCGCCGCCCTCGGGCAGGGCCGCGTCAGCCTTGGCCAGGGCCTCGACCGCAGCCCGCCGGTCGTAGCCCATCTCCGCCAGGGCGTGAACCAGGTCTTCGTGGGGGGAGCCGGGGGGAATTGCCTCTGTGCGGGAAACCAGCTTTCCCTTGAGTGCCAGGATCATCTTCTGGGCGGTTTTCTTGCCCAGGCCCGGCACGGTTTCCAGGCGGGCGAGGTCTTCGGTTTCCAAGGCCCGCTCCAGGTCTTCCTGGCCGATGCCGCCCATGATCTTGAGTGCCCCCTTGGGGCCGACGCCGTCAACTTTCAGGAGTTCCAGAAAGGTGTTCCGCCGCTGCTCGCCGGCAAACCCGAAGAGCTTCATCTGGTCTTCCCGGTGATAGAGCCAGGTGTAGACCCGCCCCGCTTCACCCGCCGGGGGGAGCTGGTTCAAGTCCGTGGCCGGAACCGCCAGTTCCCATTCCACGCCTCCGGTCAGGAGGAAGAGGGTATCGCCGCGTTTCCCGGTAATGACGCCCTGGATGCTGTTAAACATGGAAGCAGTATACCGGGGAAAGCGGCCTCTGCGCAACATTGGGGCCGCGCCGCTTTCTAGTATTTACTAATATATTATTAATGTCATATAGAATGTGATTGACATAATATAAAGTATATGTTACCATCATATATCAACAACCAGACAAGGAGGCAGGTATGAAGAGAACTATGACGGCGCTGGCGGCGGTATTCATTATCGCAATGGTCAGCGTTATTTCCTGCGGCAAGGAAACAGGCGGCAAAACCGCGGCTGTCCTCAACCTGTGGCACATTCAGACCCAGGAAGGAAGCAAAAACGCCATTGAGAACGCGGCAAAGCGTTTTGAGGCGGCGAATCCCGGAGTCAAGGTGATCGTCTCGGTGTACGAAAACGATCCCTACAAGACCAAGATCAAGACCGTTACCGGGGATGAATTCCCTGACGTGTTCCATTCCTGGGGCGGGGGCTGGCTCAAGTCGTTTGTGGACGCGGGGCTGGTGCTGGACATTACCGGTGCCGCGAAAGCCTGGGGAAGCAAAGTAAGCGCCGATGCGCTGCGCTTCAATACCTTTGGCGGCAAACTGTACGGCTCGCCCTACGCGAATACCTCGACGCCCCTGTATTACAACAAAACCCTGTTCGAGAAATACAATCTCAAGTTTCCCGAAACATGGACGGAAATGGAGCGGGTGTGCGATACCTTCATCAAAAACGGCGTGATCCCCTTTGCCCTGGGCAACCGGAGCAAGTGGCCCGGCGCGCAGCATTTTGTGTATCTTTCCATGCGGCTCGGCGGACCGGATATTTTCCAGCGCGCTCTGGACAAGGAAGTCCGCTTTACCGATCCCGCGTTTATCAAAGCGGGGGACATGCTGCTTGACATGGTGAAAAAGGGATGGTTCCCGGCGGGCGTAAACGGCATCAACTATGACACCGGCGGCTCGCGGATGATGTTCTATACCGAACAATGCGCGATGATTGTACAGACCAGCGGTTTTTTGACGGCGTGCAAGGGCGAAAATCCCGATTTCTACAATACCAAACTGGCGGTGGGCCTGTATCCCGCCATCGAGAGCGGTTTGGGAAAAAACACCGATTTGCTTGCGGGGGAAAACGCTTTTTCGGTGGC